>JAQBNV010000577.1 GCA_028288395.1 Adhaeribacter sp.
GTGGGAAGAACGGTTCGACCATTGATAGCTTTAGTTTATTCCTGGATTTACTTAAAATGAAATAAGCCTATCTGTTCTATTAATGAAAAAGCCTGCTGAAAAGCAGGCTTTTTCATTAATAGAACAGATAGGCTTAGACAACCATTGCGGCCGAAACAGGTAAGTTCTCCGAGCTTAGCGGTAATGCTTCGGCAGGCAGTAACCGGAAAGTTAAGCGGTGGTAAGGCGACGTGCCGTGCACCCGGATGGCAGCCCGGTGTTTGGTGGTCGGATACCCGGCATTGTGCTCCCAGCCAAAGTGCGGATAATCCTGGCCCAGCACCGTCATCAAATCATCGCGGTATGTTTTAGCCAGTACAGATGCCGCTGCAATGGAAAAATATTTCCCGTCTCCTTTTACAATACAGGTGTGCGTAATGGCGGGGTAAGATGTAAACCGGTTGCCGTCTACAATTAAATATTCCGGTGCTACGGCCAACTGCGCTACCGCCTGGTGCATGGCCCGGAAGGACGCATTTAAAATATTAATCTCGTCGATTTCGGTGTGCGACACCTCGCCTACCGCCCAGGTAACTGCTTCTTTACAAATTTCAAAGCGTAATATTTCGCGTTGCGACCGGCTTAGCTGCTTAGAGTCGGTCAGGAGCGGGTGGTAGTAATCGGGGGGCAAAATAACGGCTGCCGCCACCACCGGCCCGGCCAGGCAACCCCGGCCGGCTTCGTCTAAACCAGCTTCTAATAATTTACCGCTATAGTTCGCTTTTAACATTGTTTTTAATAATTTAGAGACCCAGAAGAGCTGGTTAAGCGTTACATAAAATTTAAACATTCTCAAAAGAGAAAAAATTCGGCTTGTACAGCGTTCCTTCTGATGTAAATCCGATTCTAATTTATCATATTTAGGGCGGCTATTAAAAAATTGCCGGAAATTTTTTTTGCCGGGCAGGCCACCGCTGCTTTATACCGGATATTTATAAGCTAATTATTAAAATAATAACCACATGCCGACCTCTCCTGATTCTTCCCAGAAAATAATAGATAGTCCTGAATTTAAAAAGCTGGTTAGCAAACGATGGCTGGTATCCCTGGTGCTTACCATAACCATGCTGGTAGTTTATATTGGTTTTTTGCTGGTGGTAGCTTTTAGAAGAGAATCCCTGGCAGCCAAGATTAGTTCGAACCTGACCTGGGCCATACCCATCGGGCTGGGTATTATTCTTTTTGCCTGGATTCTGACGGGTATTTACGTTTTTTGGGCAAATAACCACTACGACGAAGCCGTACAGGATTTAAAAAACAAAGTACTTAACGCCTAATATTTTATATATGCCCCACCACACCCTGCTGTTACAAGCAGCTACTACGCCGGCTACTTCTACGCTCGGCACCGCTAATCCTATTTCTATTTTAATGTTTTTCCTGTTTGTGGCCGTTACCATGTATATAACCTACTGGGCCGCAAAAAAAACCAAAACCGGCTCCGAGTTTTACGCGGCCGGCCGCAATATTTCGGGTTTTCAAAACGGATTAGCCCTGGCCGGCGATTATATGAGTGCGGCCTCTTTCCTGGGTATAGCGGGGATGGTGGCTACGAAAGGGTACGATGGCCTGATTTATTCCATTGGCTTTCTGGTGGGCTGGCCCCTTATTATGTTTTTAATTGCCGAACCCCTGCGTAACTTAGGTAAATATACCTTTGCCGATGTAGTCGCTTACCGACTGAAACAACGGCCCATCCGGATTGTATCCTCGGTAGGATCGTTGCTCACCATTTCGTTTTACCTGATTGCCCAGATGGTAGGTGCCGGTGGCTTAATTCAAACGCTTTTTGGCTTGCCCTACGAAGTGGCAGTGGTGGTGGTCGGTTGCGTTATGACGGCATACGTGTTGTTTGGCGGGATGCTTGCCACTACCTGGGTACAAATCATTAAAGCGGTTTTGTTACTCAGCGGCGCCACCGTACTTGTAATTTTATCGCTTTCCAAATTTGGGTTTAACCCGCTTACCTTATTTAGTTCAGTAACCGAGCAATACGGCGATGCCATGCTCGCCCCCGGCGGATTTATCAGTAACCCCTGGGATGCTTTGTCGCTGGGCCTGGCCCTAATGCTGGGTACAGCTGGCCTACCGCACATTTTAATGCGCTTTTATACAGTACCCGATGCCAAAGCTGCCCGCAAATCGGTTTTTGTAGCCACGGGTTTCATCGGCTATTTTTACCTGCTCACGTTTTTGATTGGTTTCGCGGCCATGGCTCTGGTGGGTAAACCGGTAATTGAAGGCATCGACAAAGGCGGTAATATGGCAGCACTCCTGCTGGCGGAGCAAACCGGTGGTACGGCTTTCCTGGGCTTTATCGCCGCGGTGGCTTTTGCTACCATTCTGGCGGTTGTAGCCGGTTTAACGCTTTCGGGAGCCTCCAGTATTTCGCACGATCTGTACGTTCACGTAATTAAAAAAGGCGTTTCGGACGAGAAAGGAGAAATGAAAGTAGCCAAAAGAGCTACCCTGGCGTTGGGCTTACTTTCTATTTTGCTGGGTCTGGTTTTTAAAGGTCAGAATGTTGCTTTTATGGTAGGACTGGCTTTTTCCATTGCCGCCAGCGCTAATTTCCCGGCCCTGCTCATGTCTATTATCTGGAAACGGTTTACTACCCGGGGAGCGGTTTGGAGCATTTTAACGGGCGCTATCCTTTCTTTGGTGCTGATTGTGCTCAGCCCAACCATCTGGGTAGATATTTTACACAACGAAGAAGCTATTTTCCCGCTGAAGAACCCGGCGCTGGTGTCTATGACTTCTGCCTTTCTGGTAGGTATTGTGGTTTCCTTACTCCAGCCCGAACCATCCGCTGCTTTGAAATTTGAAAGCGAAAAGCTACGCACCTATTTGGGTATCGGGGCCGAATAATTATTCAGATTAAAATAAACTATAAAGATTAAGATACAAATCACCCATGAGTTACACCATCAAATCTTTTGACGAATACCAGCAGGCGTATCATGAAAGTGTGCAGAACCCGGAAGGTTTCTGGGCTAATATTGCCGAACAATTTACCTGGCAGCAAAAATGGGACAAGGTACTGGATTGGAATTTTGAAGAACCAAATGTTAAATGGTTTATCAACGGAAAACTTAATATTACCGAAAACTGCCTCGACCGCCACTTAAAGACCCGGGGAAATAAACTGGCCCTTATCTGGGAGCCCAACGATCCCAAGGAACGTTACGTGCGTTTTACGTACCGCGAGCTCCACGAAAAGGTTTGCCTGATGGCCAATGTGCTGAAAAAAAATGGCGTAAAAAAAGGCGATCGGGTTTGTATTTACATGCCCATGATTCCGGAACTGGCCGTTAGTGTGCTGGCTTGTGCCCGGGTAGGAGCTATTCACTCGGTCATTTTTGCCGGTTTCTCCGCCAACGCCATGGCCGACCGCATAAACGATGCGCAAGCCAAGGTCGTGCTTACTTCCGATGGTTTAAACCGCGGCGCGAAACAAATTCCGGTTAAAAGAGTGGTAGACGAAGCCATTGCCGATTGCCCCTGTGTGGAAAAAGTAATTGTGGTAGAACGTACGGGCTGGGCGGTAAAAATGGAACCGGGCCGTGATGTGTGGCTGCACGAAGAGTTACTGCAAGTAGATAAAGAATGTCCGGCCGAAATAATGGATGCTGAAGATCCGCTCTTTATCCTGTATACGTCCGGCTCTACCGGCAAGCCCAAAGGAGTGGTGCATACCTGCGGCGGCTACATGGTGTATACCGATTATACTTTCCGGAACGTATTTCAGTACGAAGAAAGCGATGTGTACTGGTGCACCGCCGATATTGGCTGGGTTACCGGCCATTCCTATTTACTTTACGGTCCGCTGTTGTCCGGGGCTACTACGCTCATGTTCGAAGGGATTCCTACCTTTCCGGATGCCGGCCGATTCTGGCAGGTCATCGACAAACACGGCGTTAATATTTTTTATACGGCCCCTACGGCTATCCGCTCGCTGATGGCGGCCGGCCTCGACCACGTTTTATCCTATAGCCTCGATTCTTTAAAAGTACTGGGGTCGGTGGGCGAACCAATTAATGAAGAAGCTTGGCATTGGTACCATATCCACGTGGGCAAAGAGCGCTGTCCGGTAGTAGATACCTGGTGGCAAACCGAAACCGGCGGTATCATGATTTCGGCACTGGCCAATGTAAGTCCGCTGAAGCCCAGCTTTGCCGGTTATCCGTTGCCGGGCATTCAGCCCATTCTGGTAGACCAAAGCGGCGCAGAAATCATTGATAACGAAGTGGAAGGTTATCTGTGCATGAAGTTTCCGTGGCCAGGCATGCTCCGGACCACTTACGGCGACCACGAACGGTGCCGCCTGAGCTACTTCGCCACCTACAAGGGTTTATATTTTACCGGTGATGGTGCCCGGCGCGATGCTCAGGGCATGTACCGGATCATTGGCCGCGTAGACGATGTTATTAACGTTTCGGGACACCGTTTTGGGACTGCCGAAATCGAAAATGCCATTAACCAGAACAAGCACGTAGTAGAAAGTGCCGTAGTAGGCTATCCGCACGACATTAAAGGCCAAGGCATTTATGCTTTTGTAATCTGCTCCCACGACGAAGCTGACAATGAGCAATACCTGAAAGACGAAATTATTGAAAGTGTAGTAGCTGAAATTGGTAAAATTGCTAAACCGGATAAAATTCAGATTGTGAATGGCTTACCCAAAACCCGGTCGGGAAAAATCATGCGCCGGATTCTCCGCAAAATAGCCGAAGGCGAAACGTCTAATCTCGGAGATACCTCTACCCTGCTGGATCCCGGCGTAGTAGACGAAATTATTAGCGGAGCTTTTTAGAAAGGTAAAAGATATACGAAACAAAAGGACGTTAATAGCGGTCTATTGTTTTACCCCAAGTTGTTATACCATTTCACATTTACTATCTTCCGTAAAGCTGACCTAAAAAGTGAAGCAAACCCGGTAGGTTTCAAAACCTACCGGGTTTAAGTTACCTGCAGTATGGCACCTTGTTCATGCGTTTTGGTATTATTTCAGCCAAATGCCCCGGCAAAAGCCAAAACATATAAAATAAAGGCCAGAATAGCCACCAGAATGAGGCCTGATATTATCATTCCTGCTTTGGCCACCCCTTTACCACCGTACTGGTCAGGTGCCTTTTTAATTTCGGATAGCCCTTTTTTACTTGTAAAATATCCTGCGATAAATAACCCAAAGGCTAATAGTAAAAGAAGAGCCGCACCACCCGAAAGCAAAGCTATTAAAGCTAAAACCCATCCACCTATACCTAATATCAACCCTAGGTTGGCAAGTTTATGAGTTGGTTTACCCTCCTCTGTAGCTGCTGAATATTTCTTCTTTAATATTTCAGGTCTTTTATTTATTTCAGGGCCTAATTTTTCTTGCCTATTATTTTTCTGAGATGCTTCCGAAACTATAAAAGATTTATTATCAACATCTGCCATTCTTTTTATAATGGATGAGGCCAAGTTTGAGCTCGTGGGTTGGGTTGACGCCATAAAAGAGAAGGCAACTGATTCTTCCCTCCTTAAAGTATTCTTCTCAGCTATCGAAACAGGTGCATCATTTATTGGGACTTGCTCCCGCAGCTTCTTTTCAAAGCTTCCAAAGCTGCCCGTTCCTTTATTCAAATAAAAGCTCTGTTTAGGCGAACAGGCGAAACCAAAAAAAAGCGAGTAAATTAAAATAGCCCGGGTAAAAGTCTGCTTCATATTATTGGCCGTAAAGGATTTTTACTGGGAGTAAGTTGATTTATAAAATTTATTATCTAAAACGAGCTTGTATAGTTCTATTAATTATAAATAAAGTATAATAAATAATTTTTACTTTAACAATAATTTTATTCAAAAAGCTTGAATTAATGTTAGATGCTGAAAATTTAAAAACAAACAAGCGAATGCTCTCCCAAAATAATTATTAGAATAATACCGGATTGCAAATCCGGGGCTCTATGGGA
>JAQBNV010000585.1 GCA_028288395.1 Adhaeribacter sp.
CGTGGAAAGCGGCGAATTAACGCCCTCGCTTAAAGTTAAGCGTAAAATCATTTATCAGAACTACCGCAATTTAATCGAAGGGCTTTACAAGTAATAACCTGCTCACATTCAAAATCATGGTAAAAGGCCCGCTACTGCTGCTCTTCATTGGGCTGGCAGTAGTAGGGCAAAGGCATTTGCCCCAAATTATCACTGCCATACCAATGGTTTTGAATTTATGATTGGTTTAAAAGAATTGGTGGTGGTGGTTCGCACGCCAACGATTCTTATTTCCGGGTAGTTACCCAGTTCAGGGGCCTGACAGTAAAGGAGGCTTACCAGGGTTTTACGGGGATTATTTTTCTGCAGGGCCTTACGGCGCTCCTGTTGTTTTGAATCGGGCTCTATCTCTGCTGTTAATATCATTTCATGGTGTTTCCATTAAATTTGAGCAAGCTAAAAAAATCAATGATATTAGAAAATATTTGGCTTAATTAGTATGCAAGCATAACAAATTTATTTATATTTAGTAAATCTAAAAAGCAACCGCGCTTACTTATGAGACCTGAAGAAACAGTAGATTATAATGTGAAGGTATGTTGGCATGCGATATCGCGCATGTATAATGCCGAGGCGGCGCAATTTGATATTACAACTTCCATTGGGTTTGTTTTACTTAACATCGACCCCTACGAAGGAACGCCCGCCACCAAAATTGCCCCGCTGTTAGGCCTGGAAGCCCGCAGCCTGACCCGTATCCTGAAAAGCATGGAAGAAAGGGGACTGGTATACAAGAAAGGCGATGCGCAGGATAAACGATCGGTCCGGATATTACTAACCGAAAAAGGCCTCGAAAAAAGAGAAGTATCCCGGCAAACGGTTCGGCATTTTAATCAGAAAGTGCGGGAAAAAGTAGCTCCCAAAGAACTGGCTACTTTTTTTAAAGTTATTTCACGGATAAACCGCCTGATTGATGATAAAGAAATTTTCACATCAACGGATCAGAAAAGTTTGCAGGAACAGGTTAAAGTAAGCAGTGAATAAATACTCCATTATGGTGAAATAATTACTAACTGAATAGGGTGCTACAAATAAAATCTTGTGCTAATATTCTGATACGAACGTCCGGTATATGAAGAGAATTATTAAAAAAGTTGCTGTTTTAGGTTCGGGGGTGATGGGATCCCGCATTGCCTGCCATTTTGCCAATATTGGGGTACAGGTTTTACTCCTCGATATTGCTCCCAAAGAACTGGCCTCCGAAGAAGCCGCGCGCAATTTAACCCTGGATAGCCCGGCGGTAAAAAACCGGATCGTAAACAGTTCGCTACAAGCCGCCATCGGTGCCAATCCGGCACCGCTTTACCAGAAAGCCAACGCCAGCTATATTACCACGGGCAACTTTACCGATAATTTAGAAGATATTGCCACCTGCGATTGGACCATTGAGGTGGTGGTGGAAAACCTGAAAATAAAACAGGCGCTATACGAGCAGGTAGAAAAGTTCCGCAAACCCGGTACCCTTATAACCTCCAATACCTCGGGTATTCCCATCCACCTGATGGCTGCCGGCCGCTCCGACGATTTCCGGAAACATTTCTGCGGTACGCATTTTTTTAACCCGCCCCGTTACCTGAAGTTATTAGAAATTATTCCTACGCCCGAAACGGACCCTGCCGTAACTAAATTTTTGCTGCACTACGGCGATTTATACCTGGGTAAAACCACCGTGCTGGCCAAAGATACCCCGGCTTTTATTGCCAACCGGGTAGGTATATTCGGGATTATGGATGCCTTTAGCCAGATGCAGTGGCTGGGTTTAACCATCGACGAGGTAGACCGCATTACCGGTCTGGTTATTGGCCGGCCGAAGTCGGCTACTTTCCGCACGCTGGATGTGGTAGGCCTAGATACCCTGGCCAAAGTAGCGCAGGGTTTGTACCAGACCAGCACCCACGACGAAGCCCGCGAATTATTCCAGTTGCCGCCTTACGTGCAGCAGATGCTCGATAAAGGCTGGCTAGGCGATAAATCTAAACAAGGCTTTTATCAGAAAACGAAAAACACGCAGGGCGAAACCGAAATATTAACCCTCAATCTGCAAACCCTAACTTATGAGCCGAAGCAGAAAGTACGATTTGCCAGCCTGGAGCAATTGAAACCCATCGAAAATCTAAAGCTCCGGTTGCAGGCTTTTTACCAGACCACCGATAAAGCTGGCGAATTCTTCCGGGCAACGGCGCACGGTTTATTCCGGTACGTTTCCAATCGCATTCCCGAAATATCCGATGAACTTTACCGTATTGATGATGCCTTGCGGGCCGGCTTTGGCTGGGATATGGGACCGTTTGAGCTCTGGGATACCCTGGGCGTGGCCGATGCCGTGCGGGCCATGGAAGCCGAAGACCGGAAACCGGCTGCCTGGGTTTACGAAATGCTGGCCAGCGGCAATACCTTTTTTTATAAAATAGAAAAAGGCCAGCGGCTCTATTACGATATTCCCACCAAGAGCTACCAGGCCATTCCGGGCACCGAAAACTTTATTATTCTGGAGAACTACCGCGAGAGCAACGTAGTCTGGAAAAATGCCGGTTCTACTTTATTTGATATCGGCGACGGCATCCTGAACCTGGAGTTTCATACTAAAATGAATACTATGGGCGGCGAAGTAGCGCAGGGCCTGAACAAAGCCGTGGAAATTGCCGAGAAAAGCTTCCGAGGCTTGGTAATTGGTAACGATGCACCTAATTTTTCGGCGGGGGCTAACCTGGCTTTATTGTATATGAATGCGCTGGAGCAGGAATACGACGAAATAAACCTGATGATCCGGCAGTTCCAGAACACCATGATGCGGATGCGCTACAGCGCGGTGCCCGTAGTGGCGGCGCCCCACGGCTTAACGCTGGGTGGCGGCTGCGAACTATGCCTGCACGCCGATAAAGTGCAGGCCGCCGCCGAAACCTATATTGGTCTGGTAGAATTTGGCGTGGGCTTAATACCAGCCGGCGGCGGCACCAAAGAAATGGTATTGCGCACCGCCGATAGCTTTGAGGAAGGCGACCCGGAATACAACAGCCTGCGCAATACTTTTACCACCATTGCCATGGCCAAAGTATCTACCTCGGCCCACGAAGCGTTCGATTACAAATTTCTGCGCCGCGGCGACGAAATAACCATTAACAACAACCGCTTAATATCCGAAGCCAAACAGTCGGCCATAGATTTAGCCGAAGCCGGTTATACCCAACCTATTCCGCGCAAAGATATTAAAGTGCTGGGCCGCGGCGCCTTAGGCATGTTTATTACCGGCGTGTACGCCATGTTCGATGGAAATTATATCTCGGAGCACGATCATAAAATCGCGAATAAACTGGCTTACGTTATGTGCGGCGGCGATTTATCCGCGCCCACCCAGGTCTCAGAGCAATATTTATTAGACCTGGAGCGGGAAGCCTTTTTATCCCTTACCGGCGAACGCAAAACCCTGGAACGCATCAAAAGCATCTTAACCGCCGGCAAGCCTTTAAGGAATTAGGGAGGAGGAAGGTGAATAGACGGTTTTTGGAAATGGAATAAGATTGATTTCGCTTTACCTATTCTCCGTCATTCCGAAGGAATCTTCTGATGATCCTGAATAGCAGTAGCAAAGCAGATGTGGAACAAGAATTATTTCGTGTATATCACCACCAACCCAGGTAAAACAGTTTATTACGTTGGCATGACGAATAATCTGGAAAGGCGGTTAGAGGAGCACCGGGAGAATAAAGGGAAGTCCGAAACATTTGCCGGGAAATATTACTGCTATAACCTGGTTTATTACGAGAGACTTTCCAGTATAAACCATGCCATTGCAAGAGAAAAGGAGATAAAACTGATGAACAGAGAGGAGAAGGAGAAGTTGATAAAAGTTGATAATCCGAAACTGCTGTTCTTGAAAATAGAAGAGTAATTGATGGTTACAGGTAATAACCTGAAAAGTAGAGCTAAAGGTAACCCGAGTTAAGCAGAAGATTCTTTTGGAATTCTTCGAATTCTACAGAATGACAAGACGATTTTTTTCTTTGATTTGATATCTACTAATAGGTAAAATAATAAGGAAAAACAGAGTTTAAAGAGAAAGCCCTACAGGAAATTTTATTGGCTGTGGGATAAGAATATTTCAGGTTAACAGGGTAAGAAAGAAAATTGTAAAGCACATGTTTATTTAATTATTAATAAATGGGTGTAAAAATAATATTAAAATAATTTTTGAAAAACAGGGGTTAGTAGAAAATCTAAAATCGAGTATCGAACAATCGAATATCCATCGTCTAACCCCAACATCTAAAATCTAAAAATATGCAAAATGCTTATATCGTAGCCGGCTACCGGTCGGCAGTAACCAAAGCCCACCGGGGCGGCTTCCGGTTTATGCGCCCCGACGATTTGGCGGCCGAAGTGATCAAGCACTTGCTGGCGTCGGTGCCGCAACTCGATCCAGAACGGGTTGATGACCTAATTGTAGGCAATGCCGTGCCCGAAGCCGAACAAGGCTTGCAAATGGGCCGCATGATTGCCCTTTTATCGCTGCCCGTAAGTGTATCGGGTATGACGGTAAACCGGTATTGCGGCTCAGGTATCGAAACCATAGCCATTGCCTGCAGCAAAATAGCCACCGGCCAGTCCGATTGTATTATTGCCGGCGGTATCGAATCCATGTCGCTGGTGCCCACGGTGGGCTATAAAACGGTGCCCAATTATAACCTGGCGCAAAAGCATCCGGAATATTTCCTGAGCATGGGCCTGACCGCCGAAGCCGTGGCCAAAGATTACAATGTTACGCGCCAAGATCAGGATGAATTTGCGTTGTATTCGCACCAGAAAGCCATTAAAGCCATCGATGCCGGTTTATTCCAGGAGCAGATTGTGCCCGTAACGGTAACAGAAACTTACGTAGACGAAAGCGGCAAAAAGAAAACCCGCAGCTATACCGTCGATACCGATGAAGGCCCCCGTGCCGATACTACGCTGGAAAAGTTAGCTAAACTAAAGCCCGTTTTCGCCCTGAATGGTACCGTAACCGCCGGCAATGCCTCGCAAACCTCAGATGGGGCCGCTTTTGTACTGGTCATGAGCGAGCGTTTGGTGAAAGAATTTAACCTCGAACCAATTGCCCGGCTAGTTTCCTATGCCACTGGTGGTGTAGACCCCCGCATTATGGGCATGGGCCCCATTGCCGCTGTACCCAAAGCCCTCGAAAAAGCTGGCCTCAAACTCAACGATATTGATTTATTTGAAATAAACGAGGCTTTTGCGGCCCAAACCCTGGCGGTAATCCGGCATTTGGGCATTCCGGAAGAAAAATTAAATGTAAGCGGCGGTGCCATTGCTACCGGCCATCCATTGGGCTGCTCAGGTGCTAAATTAAGCATCCAGCAGTGGCACGAACTCCGGCGCCGTAACCAAAAATACGGCCTCGTAACCGCCTGTGTCGGCGGAGGCCAGGGCGTAGCTGGGATTTATGAGTTGTTGAGGTAGATTTTGTAGGGATAAAAGTATAAAGATTAAGGTAGAAAGATAAATAAACAGCAAGCTAACAATGCATAATTTCCGGGAATTAAGAGTATGGAAAGATGGAATTGAGATTGCCAAAAGTGTTTATCTGGTTACGGTTAATTTTCCTAAAGACGAAAAATTTGGATTGACGTCTCAAATTAGGAGAGCAGCTG
>JAQBNV010000587.1 GCA_028288395.1 Adhaeribacter sp.
CTTGATTTGCAAATTGTGGATACTTACCAGGCCGATGCCATCCGGCCGATGACGACCCTTTCGGGGGGCGAAAGTTTCCTGGTGAGTCTGGCGCTGGCCTTGGGCTTATCGGATTTGGCCGGTCGCCAGGCCCAGATTGGCTCTTTGTTTATCGACGAAGGTTTTGGCACGCTGGATGCCGAGACTTTGGATACGGCTATTTCGGCACTCGAAAACCTGCAGGCCAGTGGCAAAATGATTGGCATTATTTCGCACGTAGAAGCCCTGAAAGAACGCATCAGTACCCAGATACAAGTAATTAAGATGACCGGCGGAACGAGCCAACTGCGCGTGGTAGGTCACGCCACCGACGACTTTAGTTAAAGACCAGGCCGGCGCCTGGTTCAGAATATTTACTTAAGTGTTCTTTGCCGGCCTTCGCCGGGATAAGTGGACGGCACTGGTGCCTTTATGCTTGAGATAATCACCGGGTTGTATCTGGAACGGACCAATGCTCATCCAATTTAGCTTTCAGATTAGGCTGGGTGAGATTTGTAATCTCGTCCTATAAAGCTTCGGATTTGCAATCCGATATTATGCTAATAATTATTTTGGAGAAGCACTAATAGTGAAGACAACGACTCTAGAGCTTAACTTGTCAGCCCTACGTTTCCTTTAGCTTTAATTCCAGCCAGTATAAATCAAAGCCCGGCGCCCAAAAGTCTTTCACCGTTTCTTGCAAGGCAAAACCGAATTTTTCATAAAACCTGAAAACCAGCTGCGTGGTCCGGACCGAGATTATTTCGACCGCCGGATTTTCTGCTACTGTAGCAATTCTGTACTGCAATAATTTACTGCCCCACCCCTTACCTTGTACCGCCGGATGAAATAAATCCCAGGAAATACGGGCTATTTTTCCACCTTCGGCATAATTAAAACCACCCGCCCCTAAAATATTGCCCCCGTTTGCCACTACAAAATAATGCTCCCGGTGATGGTCCAGAAAATACAAATATTCTTGCTCTTCCGAAGGGTGGAAGTAGGCTGGCGTATTCAGCCGGAGTATTTGGAGAAGCTTTCCTTTGTCTTTACTGGTATAAGGTCTGATCATTGTTTATAGTACCCCAGGTTCCTGCATCTAAATTTTCAAAAACGGTTAGGCAATGGTGGTCTTAAGTTGTGCCAGGATATGTTTCAGCTGCAGGCAATATTTATTTGTCTATTATTAAAAATTTTAATGGCCTTCTGTAAACAATAAGCAAGGCCATCGGCGAAGGCTGAAGTTTACATCTTATTATTCACAAACTTTTTTTATTCACTTATGATTGTCGGTCCAGGCATTAATTGGCCTTTGAGAACTTCTTTGATTTTAAGAACAAGTTTGTTCAAGGTGAAATAAGTATTGTCAGGAGCATTAAGCACTAAAACCGAAATAGAATATTTTTTAAGTTCTGTTGATAATGCAAATTCTTGTCAAAAGTGAATAAAGCGTCAAAGTTCTCTGCAATTAACAACTCCATTAATTCTCCATTCTTCTTTCCGTTCCAGCCTTTATCATTGACTGTATAGATTTTATGTTCCGGAAAGTCAAATTTAAACCGCTTGGGTAAATTCTAGTCAAGCAGCATTATCATATAACTTCTCTATATTTTTGGAAGTCATTATTTTTTCAGCAATTCCTAAAACACTAATTGCTTGTTCTTTACTTACAGCAGGAAAATCTTCTAAAAATTCATGTAATGAAACCCCTTTTTCTAAATGAAGGAACAGCGACTCAATCGGAACCCGGGTTCCTTTGAAAACAGGTTGTCCGCCTAATATTTCCTGGTCAATGCTGATGTAGTCTTTGATATTTGTCATAATGTCAAATAAATTATTTTCCGAAATAAGGTAATCCTTTGGCTGGTACCTAGCGGTTAGTATGTACAAAATCCTAGCTTCGCTACGGCTTTTGTACATACCTTGTCCATGGGTATTTCTTCTCTTTCAATCAGTTAAAATTTAATCTAAAGTTCTAAGTGCCCATCTAAACCGAGTTTCATAATTTTTTCAGTATTGAAATACGTACCTCTTTGATGTTATTTTCAATTTTAGAGATATAGGATTTAGTTGTTCCGACTTTTGACGCAAGTTTTGCTTGTGCCAAGCCCTTTTCGAGACGGGCTTTATAAACTAAAGCTCCTATTTAAAATTTTAGTATCCCCCTTTTAATTCATTACGCTTTTTAATTCCTACTTCTCCTTAATGTTTGTCTTTGAATTGGTCAAGTGTCATAATACTACTTTCTTCTGCTTTCATATTCTTTTTCCATTTTATATGGCTTACAATTCGTTTATAAAATGCAACATTTGCATTTATCCTCCCAAAATAGCAGACTAAACACAAGTATTGTGTTTATATTCGATATATCTGCAAGGAGGCTCTTATAGGTAAATATTAATTATAAAATTACTACAGTTTGTTACTATCATAATAGCACACAACCTGTTACGTTTATACAACTTGAATTTAATTCATCATTAATATACCAATAATTCCTATTATTCAACCGTCCTACGATGTCAGATATTTCCTCCTATTTAAAAGCAACATTGGTTTGTGAAATAGTTGGGTATACCCGGAAACAACCGAAAGTGACTTACCCCAGAAGGAAAATAGCGTAGCCTAACGCTTTTTTGCAAGCGCGGTTGTACTGTTACAGGAAAAAGAATTCCCCGGAAATTTATGCTTCGTGGATGACATGCATGGATAGTTTGCTTTGGTAGGTAAGCTGCTCCGAAAAGCTCTGGCTGAATATGTTATGAAAAAAACCGCGCCTTTTCTTTAAAATGGCTAATAAATCCGCATTTTTCTCGGTCAGGTAACCTTTCATGCCTGCTACTTCATCCCGGTGAACTACCTGGTGAAAAGCCAGCTCAAAACCAGGCAAGGCCTGCGTCAAACGGTTCCGAAACTCGTTGGCTTTTACTTGCGCACTGTCGCTGGTATCGGCGCTTACGTGCACAATCTCGACGGAGGCATTAAATAATTGTGCGAATTGTAGTACCTGCTGCAGGGCTTCCCCATCTTCTTTTTCGTAGTTGGAGGCGTACACGAGGTGCTGGAAAGGCGCCGGGTTGGCTTTTAAAGGAACCATAAGCACGGGGCATTTTACCCGGTCGATAACGGCGGCCGTGTTGCTGCCCACCAATATTTCTTCCAGGGTATTACCGCCGCCCGTAGACCCAATCACCACCATATCATACCCCTTTGTGTCGGTTAGGTGCTTTACTTCATCTGCCAGCAGCGATTCTTTTACCAGATAATCAATTTGCAGGTTTTGAGCCCGATACTTTTCGACTAGATGATGGCTCAGGCCGTGCAATTTGGCTTCGGCTTGTCGGTGTTGCTCGCCCAGGACTTCGGTTGCCACCAGGGCGTTATCGGCTGTATCTAGCATGGGCAGGTGCAACACGTGCAGGAGCGTTATGGCAGCACCCGTGCGACCGGCAATAATGGCGGCGAATTCTGCGGCATTGGTTGCGGCTTTAGAAAAATCGGTCGGGCAGATTATTTTTTTCATAGGTTTGGATATAAGTCCGGAGGTTAAATATATATTATCTTTCGGATTTAAATATACGCCGCCTGATTAAGCTTTTGTTATATTTAAATATTGCGCTTGCCTGCACGCTCCTGGTTCAGAAATTTTATTTTTTCCCAGGTCCAGTTTTTTTCGGGCCCGATGTTTTGGTAAGCGGATTGAAAAAAGGCTACTACCTGGCTTTTAAAATCGGGGGCAGAAATGCCGGAAGAATAAATAGGCCGCTCGGTGGGGTGGGCATAGCGCTCAACTTTGGTTAATTTATCGCCCGCCAGCCGCAAGATAGGTCCGGTATCGGTAACAGGTTCCGCGGTCCAGGCGAGTGCCGCCGCGTTCTCAAGTTTATTCAGGTCCGCCACCAGGGGCGCCAGCGATAGCCGCGGCAAGGTAGGCCGGGAATAAATATCTACCCAGGTGGTATATTTATACTCCAGTTCGTAGCGGTTATGCTGGTATTGGACCAGCACAATGTCGTAGCCGGCAGTTACGCTAAATAGTGCATAATAATGGACCGGCTCCGGCGTGGTTACGCAAATCAAACCAATATCGGGGTATCTTTCGCAGGTGGTTTCCTCGCTATGGATACGGGCATAATCCTGCTTCACTTGCGTATATTCCGGTTCCCAG
>JAQBNV010000590.1 GCA_028288395.1 Adhaeribacter sp.
CGCCATCGCCGTTAATGCGCGGGGATTTGCCTCTCAGCACGGCATCAATAAATAAAGGAAGAACCGCGGCATACGCCCCGTTGGGATCCTGGCGCGGACCAAATATATTAAAGTAGCGCAAACCAATAATTTCCATGCCGTAAGTTTTGCCAAATACATCGGCGTAAAGCTCATTGGCATATTTCGTGACTGCATACGGCGATAAAGGCTTGCCAATATTTTCTTCTACTTTCGGCAGGGCTTTGCTGTCGCCGTAAGTAGAAGATGAGGCGGCGTAAACAAAACGTTTTACGCCCTGGTCTTTAGCCGCGACCAGCATGTTTAGAAACCCACCGATATTAACATTATTGGTAGTAGCCGGGTCTTTTATGCTGCGGGGTACTGATCCGAGAGCGGCCTGGTGCAACACCACATCCATACCGGCGCAAGCCCGGGTACAGGTTTCCACATCCCGGATATCCCCTTGGATAAATTCAAAAGCCGGATTATCTAAAAAGAACTTAATATTTTTGCGGTATCCATTCGATAAATCGTCCAGTATCCGGACTTTACCCGCTTCGTATTTAAGTAAATATTCTACTAAATTAGACCCGATAAAGCCGGCGCCCCCGGTTATCAGAAATGATTTATTCTTTAAAGACTGGTTATGAAATGGCTTTTCGTACACTACTGTTTTGAATTATGAATTAGAAATTTCGCCTTATGAATTGAATATTGAATTAGAATATATGAGCAACATTATTTTTTATTCATAATTTCTGATTCATCATTCATAATTTACTACCGGGTATATTGCTGCTCGTAGTAGGCCTGGTAACTACCGGAGGTTACGTTCTGTAACCAATCTTTATTTGCCAGGTACCAGTCTACCGTTTTGGATAAACCTTCTTCAAAAGTTACGGATGGTTGCCAGCCCAATTCCCGCATAATTTTAGAAGAATCGATCGCATACCGCAAATCATGGCCGGCCCGGTCGGTTACATAGGTGATAAGTTTTTGAGAAGTACCTTTTTCCTGACCGGTTTTCTCATCCATCACATCGCATAACAAGTGGATGAGGTCAATATTTTTCCATTCGTTTACGCCGCCAATATTATACGTGTCGCCGGTTTTACCTTTATGAAAAACAGCATCGATGGCGGTTGCATGGTCTTTTACAAACAACCAGTCGCGTACATTCTCGCCTTTGCCATAAACAGGTACCGGCCGGCCGTTCTGAATATTATTAATGGCCAGTGGTATTAATTTTTCCGGAAAATGGTTAGGCCCGTAATTATTAGAGCAATTCGAAATTTTAACCGGCAACCCGTAGGTGTGGTAATAAGCCCGTACAAAATGGTCGGAACTGGCTTTAGAGGCGGAATAAGGCGACCGCGGATCGTAACTGGTTTCTTCGGTAAACAAACCTTCTTCGCCCAACGACCCATACACCTCATCGGTAGAGACATGGTAAAAGAGATGTTCGTTGAAATCATTTTTCCAGAGCTCTTTGGCGGCATTAAGTAAATTAACAGTACCAATTACGTTGGTATAAACAAAAGCCAGCGGGTCGGTAATAGAGCGATCCACGTGCGATTCGGCGGCTAAATGAATAACGGCATCAAATTGATATTCCCGGAACAGATTATTAATAAAATCCGCATCCACAATATCGCCTTTTATAAAGGTATAATTAGGCGCATCTTCTACATCGCGCAGGTTTTCGAGGTTGCCGGCGTAAGTTAGCTTGTCCAGATTATAAATCTGGTACGCGGGGTATTTGGTTACAAATAACTGCACCACGTGCGAGCCAATAAAACCCGCACCGCCGGTAATTACTATTTTCATAGATTATTATTTATTTTTCTGCAGATTCAGTTCCCATTGCCAGGCGCTGGCCAGTCCTTCTTCCAGGCCCAGTTCGGTTTTGAAGCCAAGTTCCTGGGTAGCTTTGGTTACATCGGCATATATTTTTGGCACATCCCCGATGCGGCGAGGGCCATTTTCGTAATTCAACTTCTGTCCCGATACTTTTTCGAACGTTTTAACGACTTCCAGCACCGAGTTTCCCTGGCCGGTACCAATATTAAACATTTCGATGGATTGCGCTTTGCCACCTAACAGCCGTTCGATGGCGACTACGTGCGCCTTGGCCAAATCTACCACATGAATATAATCCCGGATATTACTACCATCTGGCGTGTCGTAATCTGTACCGAAAATAGTTAGTTTCTCGCGGATGCCGATAGCGGTTTGAGTAATAAAGGGCACTAAGTTATTTGGTACGCCCAGCGGCAACTCTCCAATATTAGCCGAAGGATGCGCGCCAATCGGGTTAAAATAACGCAAGGCAATGGTATGGATTTTACTACCGCCACTGTTGGCCAGGTCGGTTAAAATATCTTCGCAGATTTGCTTTGTATTGCCGTACGGCGAATTTGCTTTTTTTACCGGTGTTTCTTCGGTTACGGGTAATTGATCGGGCACGCCGTATACGGTGCAGGAAGATGAAAAAACTAGATTAGTAGTTCGGGATTCTGCCATTGCCTGCAGCAAGGCAACTAAAGAACCTACGTTGTTATGGTAATATTTTAACGGCTCCCGCACCGATTCGCCTACGGCTTTATAAGCCGCAAAATGAATAACCCCGGCAATATTTCCTTCTTTCCGGAATACCTCCCGTAACGCATCGGCATCGGTACAATCGATGCGGTGGCAGGGAATATCGGTGTTAAGAATAGCTGCGATACCCGCCCGCGCTGATTCCTGGGAGTTTACAAAATTATCAATAATTACGGGCTCGTAGCCGGCCTGGAATAATTCAACTACGGCATGCGAGCCGATATAACCAGCGCCGCCCGTTACTAAAATTTTACCTTTTGTTTCCAACGTATATTTTTTTATCCGGAGCACTGCACAAAGGCAAAGAGTAATAGAAATGCCTTTGGTTATTGCCTGTTATAAGCTCCAGTAGGTTAATTTATTATTTATTCTATTGCGATAAATGCCTTTCACATCTATAAAAACTGCTTTATCTTTCGTGATCGATTCGAAATAAGCTTGGTCTAAATCGACAAAAGGCAGATGATTAACGGCTACAATTACGGCATCATAATCCTTGGCCGGCTCTGTTACCAGGCCAAATCCATATTCATGTTCCAGTTCTTTCGAATTGGCGTACGGATCTATCACCTCTACATTAACCGAAAAACCTTTAAGCTCATTGATAACATCAGCTACTTTGGAATTGCGGATATCTTCTACGTTTTCTTTAAAGGTAGCTCCCATTACGAGCACTTTAGCCTTAGAGATATCTTTGCCTTGCTTTACCATGAGTTGTACGGCTTTTTTGGCGATATAGGCCCCCATATTATCGTTGGTATTCCGTCCGCTCAGAATTACCCGGGCATCATAACCCAGCTCTTTTGCTTTGTAAGTCAGGTAATACGGATCTACGCCAATACAATGTCCACCTACCAGCCCCGGCGAAAACTTAAGAAAATTCCACTTGGTACCGGCAGCTTCCAGCACTTCGTAAGTATTAATTTTCATCCGGTCGAAGATAAGCGAAAGCTCATTCATCAGAGCAATATTTACGTCGCGCTGCGTATTTTCAATAATTTTAGCCGCCTCTGCTACTTTAATAGACGAAGCCCGGTGAATACCAGCTTGAATAACCAATTCGTAGGTTTTAGCAATATTATCCAGTGAGTCTTCGTCGCAACCCGAAACTACCTTTACAATCTTTGATAAGGTATGCTCTTTGTCGCCTGGGTTTATACGCTCCGGCGAGTAGCCCACTTTAAAATCCTGCCGAAATTTAAGCCCCGATAACTCTTCCAAAATAGGAATGCAATCCTCCTCGGTACAACCCGGGTACACCGTAGATTCATAGACTACGTAGTCGCCGGGCTTAAGTACTTTACCTACCGAGGTAGAAGCGCCCAATAAAGGCTTCAAATCAGGCATGGCATGCTGGTCGATGGGGGTAGGTACCGCTACAATATAAAATTGTGCTTCCCGCAACACTTCCAGGTCATCGGTAAAAGTAATATCACAACCCGCAAACGCAGCGGCGTCTAATTCCCCGCTGGGGTCTACGCTGTTGCGCATCATTTCCACGCGGGGCTTACTTATATCAAAGCCAATTACTTTTATTTTACGGGCAAATTCTAAAGCGATCGGCAGTCCCACATATCCCAACCCGATTACTGCTAGAGTTGCTTCTTTTTTTACTAATCTATTATACACAGCAAGCGTTTTAATATTATTGAAATCTAATTTAAATTATTTTACCAAAACAGGTAAAATGTAAAACAAAAGTTTTTTCGGCTTTTGTTATGTTCTCGCCGGCCCTTGTACGCTCCTGGCAAATATTCCAACGGCCAGACGCTTTTATATTTACTTAAACTTAATCCTGATCTTAATCAAACTTCTTAGCTTGATAGTACCGCTTATAAGAACCTGATTATCTGTTTGGGCACGCAAATTTATAGCTTTATCCCGAAAATTAAACATCTAAATTAAATACTATTAATGGCAGCCCTTACAAAACGATCTTTACCAAACATATCCGGTATTACTTTTACTGTTCCAAAGCCCGCATCCGCTAACAACCTGGCAAGGCCGGCAGCTTTGTTTTCATTAATTTCGTAATACAAAACTCCTGTAGGCGAGAGCAGGTTTAGGGCATGTTCCGTTATGTGTTTGTAGAACCGCAAGGCATCTTCGTCGGGCACAAAAAGCGCTATATGAGGCTCATAATGAAGCACATTGGCGCGCATGTTTTTTTTCTCCTGCTGCAGCACATAGGGTGGGTTACTCACAATAATATCAAAACTACGCAGCGGCAAATCCGGAACCCCGGCTAAAATATCGTGGTGGAGCCAGCTGATGGGCTGTTTGTATTTTAAAGCATTACGCCGGGCAATCGCCAGCGCCGGTTCCGATATATCTAGCCCGTACACGGCCTCGGTATTCAGGTGGGCCGACAAGGAAATGGAAATACAACCGCTGCCGGTGCAGATATCGAGCACCCTTAATTCGGTGCGGGCATTATTTTCCTGGATAATAATATTTACCAACTCTTCTGTTTCGGGACGTGGAATAAGCACGGCCGGCGACACTTCCAACTCCAGACCGTAGAAATGCGATATGCCCAGAACATACTGCAGAGGCTCGTGCTGTTGCAGGCGGCTGATTATTTTTTCGGCATCAGACCAGGTTTGATCGTTTACCGGGCTTTGCCGCTCGGTGCTCAGTTGCAGCCGCGAAAGCTGCAACAGGTGTTCGGCTACCTGCATGGCCATGGCATCGGCTTCGGGTTTTTCGTAGATACTGCTAATAGCGGTACGAATATGGCTTATCAGGTCTTGGATATTTTTCACGCAGGCAGTAAGGTATCGCTGTTCCTTTTATAGATTTGCAAAACTAAGAAAGTCAAGTGACAACTTCCGATGAAATATTTATGCGCCGCGCGCTGGAACTGGCATTGCTGGGCCGGGGCAACGTTGCGCCTAACCCCATGGTAGGGTGTGTGATTGTGCATGAAAATAAAATTATTGGTGAAGGCTGGCACCAGCAATACGGCGGGCCGCACGCAGAAGTTAACGCGATTAACAACGTAGCCGATAAAAGCAAGCTGCCGGCCAGTCGGGTTTATGTAACCTTGGAACCTTGCTCCCACTACGGAAAAACGCCGCCCTGTGCTGACTTATTAATCCGGCACGGCATTAAAGAAGTAATCATTTGTAACACCGATCCTAACCCCTTGGTAAAAGGAAACGGCATTCGCAAATTATTAGATACCGGTTGCTCCGTGCAGACAGGCTTACTGGAACCCGAAGGCTCTGAACTAAACCGCTTCTTTTTTACGTACCATACGCGCAAAAGACCCTACATTGTACTTAAGTGGGCTGAAACTGCCGATGGCTTTTTAGGAAAAACTGATAGTACACCGTTTTGGATTACGAGTAATTTATCGAAGAAGCTGGTGCATAAGTGGCGCACCGAAATACAGGCCATCATGGTTGGTACCCGCACCGCCAGTTTAGA
>JAQBNV010000597.1 GCA_028288395.1 Adhaeribacter sp.
CCCGATTAACCCAGGTGGGCGCCTGGCGGGAAGGTACCCAGGTAAACTCCCGCCAACAGATTGACTACCGGCCCCATGGCGGTTTTTATACCCAGGAGCAAATTAAAGAAGTGGTAGCTTACGCTGCCAAACGCTATGTAAATATAATTCCCGAAATAGAAATGCCGGGCCATGCGCTGGCTGCGCTGGTTACTTATCCGGAGCTTTCGTGTACCGGCGGTCCTTTTAAAATGCCGTTGCAATGGGGCATCCAGGAAGAAATTTTTTGCGCCGGTAACGATCAGACGTTTGCCCTCCTGGAAGATGTATTAACCGAAGTAGCAGCATTGTTCCCGAGCCTTATTATCCATATTGGCGGCGACGAAGCGCCTAAAGCCCGCTGGAAAGCCTGTGCGAAATGTCAGGCCCGCATCAAAACCGAAGGCCTGAAAGATGAACACGAGTTGCAAAGTTATTTTATCAAGCGCATCGAGAAATTCTTATTAACCAAGAATAAAAATATTATTGGCTGGGACGAGATTATGGAAGGCGGATTAGCGCCTAATGCCGCAGTTATGTCGTGGCGGGGCATCAAAGGCGGGATAGCTGCGGCCAAAGAACACCACAACGTAGTAATGAGTCCAACTGATTTTCTTTATTTAGATTATTACCAGGGCGATCCTTCCTTGGAACCCAAAGCTATCGGGGGAATGCTGCCCCTGGAAAAAGTATACCGCTACGAGCCAACCCCGGCCGAATTAACGCCGCAGGAAGCTAAATATATTATTGGTACCCAGGGTAACGTCTGGAGCGAATACATCCACTCCCCGGAAAAAGTAGAATACATGACCTTCCCAAGAGCCGCCGCTTTAGCCGAAGTAGCCTGGACGTCGGCCAATCTGAAAAGTTGGGACGGTTTTAAGAAAAGAATGGAAGACCAGTATCTGCGGTATGAGGCAATGGGGTTAAATCATTCCCGAAGCGCTTATAATGTTTTGTTTGAGATGAAGAGCGACCCGCAAACCCAGCAGGTAACGGTGACGCTTAAAACAGGCTACCACGAACCCCTGGTATATTATTCTGTGGATGGTACCGAACCAACCCTGGAATCTTTGAAGTACACCACGCCTTTTAAAATTATTGATCCGGCCGTTATAAAGGCCGCCGCCTTTAGAGATGGCAAACGCATTGGAGAAGTAACGGTCCGTTCCATCACCGAAAAAGATTTGAAAAATTAGCCTGATTGAGGCGGAGCCGAGCGGTACGCTTCCTTTCTTTCCTGCCGGAGCTTAAAACAAAACTTTCACCGCCGGAAAGGTTGAATTATTTAATTTTAGGGCAGAGATATTTAACATACTACTTACCACCATAAATAATTATTTATAATGCAGAAGTTAAATTGCTTTTTAGTTTTAATTTTTAATGTGCTGCTTTTGCAGAGTTGTTCTAATTCGCCGCAGGAAAGACAAAAGGAGGACGTTGCGGAAAACGTGCAGAGCGAGAAATGGACAGAGCAGGAAGCCAGGGAATGGTATGCCCGGCAAGGCTGGCTGGTAGGTAGTAATTTTATTCCGAGCACCGCCATCAATCAGTTGGAAATGTGGCAGGCCGAAACCTACGATACGGCTACCATTAACCGGGAACTTGGCTTAGCCCAATCCATTGGCATGAATACGGTGCGGGTATATTTGCACGATCTGCCTTTTGCGCAGGACTCGGCCGGCTTTCTGAACCGGATTGATAACTTTCTGGGCATAGCCGAGCGCCATAACATCAAACCCTTACTGGTAATTTTTGACTCCTGCTGGGACCCATTCCCGAAGGCTGGCCCCCAACGAGCGCCGAAACCGCACGTGCATAACTCGGGTTGGGTGCAGAGCCCCGGCGCCAACGTTCTGAAAGATTCTACGCAATATCCGCGCCTGGAAAGGTATGTAAAAGGCGTGGTTTCGCGGTTTGCCAAAGACGAAAGAGTGCTGGGCTGGGACGTATGGAACGAACCCGATAATATGACCGGCCCGTCGTACCAGGCGGTGGAGTTGCCCAATAAAGTTGATTTGGTGCTCCCGTTGCTGGCGAAAGTATTTGTTTGGGCCCGGGCTGCCGGCCCCACGCAGCCCATTACCTCGGCTATCTGGGCCGGCGACTGGTCTACCCACGAAAAAATGAAACCAATCGAAAAGCTACAAATTGAGCAGTCCGATGTCATTTCCTTCCATAATTATGATAAGCCAGAAGAGTTTGAGAAACGCATCGGGTGGCTGGAAAGATACGACCGGCCGATTCTTTGTACCGAATACATGGCCAGGCCCAATGGCAGCACTTTTCAGGGCTTTCTGCCTATAGCCAAAGAGCGCCAGGTGGCCCTGTACAACTGGGGCCTGGTAGATGGCAAAACCCAAACCAAATACGCCTGGGATAGCTGGGAAAAGCAATACACCGCCGAACCCAAGGTATGGTTCCACGATGTATTCCGGAAAGACGGTACGCCATACCGCGAGCAGGAAGTAGCCCTTATACGGGAACTGACCGAAGCCGAGGAGTTGGTGGAGCAATAATAAAAACCATGATGTAAATATTCATCAAAAACCGCCAGTGGAAGGGAATATATTACGGGCAAATGCTTGGAAATTTGCTTTTAAAATTAGGCCACCAAATTATTATTATCAATGCATTTCTAATAATAAACGAATAACGAAAACTCATTTTGTGCCGGTTTATCCGACAACTTCTAATAAGCTAAACTGCCTTTGAGGTTAATTTTAACAGAGTAGGGGAAAGTTATTCCGAGCGTAAATTGATAGGGTTGAATATTGTAAA
Source organism: Adhaeribacter sp. (assembly GCA_028288395.1). Taxonomy (GTDB): domain Bacteria; phylum Bacteroidota; class Bacteroidia; order Cytophagales; family Hymenobacteraceae; genus Adhaeribacter. The sequence continues at coordinate 2,800 of JAQBNV010000597.1, forward strand.
TTGATAAGGTTGAATATTTAGGAGAAAGCCGGTGATAATCCAGCAATTTAAATTTTAAAAAGGCTGTTAATTTTACATTCCAAAGATTAAATATTC
>JAQBNV010000620.1 GCA_028288395.1 Adhaeribacter sp.
GGCCATAAAAAAACACGTCGAAGAACCGGTTAAAGTACTGGAAGTAGATGCCCATATCAATGATTCGGCATTTGCCGAACGACTGGTAAAAGAATTATTAGCGATGATTGAAAAACCGGATAGCCCCGAAATTAAAAATATACGCCCTGAATGAATTAAACCAGGACTTACGCAAAGCCGCCCTTGCTGCTTCTTTTGACCGGCAAGTTGTTGGTAAAAAGACGAAACAAGGGCGGCTTTAACCTATAATGTGGTATTTTAGCCAATGGCCTATAAATTTTATTGATCAAAAGGGCATTCGCCGTAGCCATAATTTATAACGAATGGGTTCTTGTTAAAGCTGCATAAGCTAAAAAAAGCTACTTACGGCCAGCCGCGGAAAAGGAAAATTTAAAAAGGCCAGCCATGCACTACCTAAATGAATAAATTTTTAGATATTTTGCCCCGCCTTATCGGATTAGCTGGTGGTAGTTTTACACAATCATCAGCTAGGCCGGAATATTTCGGGTTCTAAAAAGAGGTGCGGAATATTTAGAGCCGCACCATACATCATAAACCAACCAAAATTAAAAAGACTATGCCAAACCCATGGACCGGTAAGGGAAATCCTTACACCCGACAAGAAGTTAGAGATCGCTTAAAAAATACTTTGAATCAGAACAAAGCCATTATTGCGGCCGGCGCTGGAACCGGCATAAGCGCTAAGTTTATAGAAAAAGGCGGGGCCGATTTAATTATAATTTATAATTCTGGTCGTTTCCGGATGGCCGGGCATGGCTCCACGGCGGGGTTAATGGCTTATGGTGATGCGAATGCGGTAGCTATGGAAATTGGGGAATTTGAAGTATTGCCGGTAGTAGAAGAGATCCCGGTTATTTGCGGGGTGCACGGCTCCGATCCCCGCCGGAGAATGTGGCATCATTTATTAAAAGTGAAAGAGATGGGCTTCTCCGGAATAAATAATTTCCCCACGCATTCTATTGTGGATGGTCACTTCCGGAATGTGCTGGAAGAAACCGGTATGGGCTTTGGCAAAGAAGTGGAAATGGTTCAGTTGGCTACTAAAATGGATTTATTTTCTATTGTTTACGTCGCTAAACCCGAAGAAGCCAGGCAAATGGCCGAAGCCGGGGCCGATGCTATTATTGCGCACGTCGGTACTACCGTAGGTGGTTCCATTGGCGTGGTAGAAGCCACTTGTACCATGGATGACGCCATTGCCCAAACTAAAAAGATCATGGATGCTGGCCGGGAAATAAACCCCGATATATTTTTCCTGACCCATGGCGGCCCCATCAACACGCCGGAAGATGTCCGGATAATTCTGGATAAAACTGATGCCCATGGCTTTGTAGGCGCATCCTCCCTGGAGCGGATGGGAGTAGAAGCTTCTTTAACCAATTTAACCCGGGAATTTAAGGCCCTCACCCTTTCCAACCGAAATAAAAGTTAAGCAGGGTCAAAGCGAAATGTTGGGGTTTGTTTTTGCTGATTAGTTTTCTTAAACTATTAACGGCTGTCGCAAATATATTTCTGCTCGAATCCTAAATTCTCCGATTGATACCCAAGTTCGCTAAAGGGTTTAGAAAGATTATTATTCCTGATTAATCTATTTTATTTGGTTAGGACTTTTTTGGTTAGGACTTACGCTAAGCCTGCAGTTATCTAACTTACCGCTTACCAGTACCATAGGATGCAAAAGAAGCCCTTGAATAAATAATTCAAGGGCTTCTTTATTAAAATATTCCGGGGGCAAAACGCTGATGTACGAACCTGCTTAAATTTTATTACGGTACAAGCACCTTTTTGACCAACGCCTGGAGGTCGTGATTCTCAGCGGAATGTTCGGCTTTATCCAGCCGCTGCTGCAAACCTTGTAATGTTTTCAAAGACTCGGCCGATTTGATGGCGGCCACCCGTTGTATGGTATATTTTAAAATGGTAGGCACTTTCGCTTTCTGCGCCAGTTCCACTGCCCGGTTCATATCGGTTGGTACGGTTGGTTCAAAAGCATACCAAAGCATCAAGGGTAAATTATGGTCGTCTTTATCTTCGGCCCGTTGTACCAGGGCTTCCAACGTTTCCCATCTTTTCTCCGGGGCGGTTCTTTGCATGGCCGAAACCAGGTACAATCTTACCATCGCCGAACTATCCTTTTTGGCCAACTCAGCAAACCGCTTTAGAGCGGCCTCCGAAAGGTTCTTGTCTTCTGCCAACAGCTGGATGGCCCAACTTCTTACGTATTCACTTTCGTTGTCCAGTAATTTAAGCAGCTCTTTTTCATTAAGTCCTTTCGTAACATGCAGCGCCCACAGGGCACGCAGTTGCCGGGTTTCGTCCGGGTTCTTATTCAGAATATTTTTTAAAGCTTTATGGACTTTCTTATTTGGTCCCCGTTCCTGCAAAATCAGGCGGGCCGTCCGGACGTACCATTCATTTTTATGAAGCTGGTACTTCACCAAATCCATATCAGATGCTTTGGACAAATCAACCTGCACCCATTTATCGGTTTCGTGGCTTATTTTAAAAATACGGCCCATGGTTTTCTGATGCACATCCGGGTTCGGACTGTGGCACTGGTTTTTGTCGTACCAATCGATGGCAAACACCGAGCCACTGGGATCGTAACGGAAATTCAGCCATTGCGACCACGAATCATTTGTGAGTAAAAAATCTTTATCGTGGCTGGCTACATAACCCGATCCTTTCCGTTTGAGCTGGTCGACATTTACCTTGCTGCCGTGGATGTTATTTAAAAAAATATTATTGCGATATTCTTTAGGCCAATGCTCACTACCTAAATAAATCATGGCGCCCGCATGGGCATGGCCACCGCCGGCAGAATTCGACCGGAAATTACCGGCATGCGGTCCGCGATCGCCTACCCAATGTACATGGTCACCGGATTGCTTAATATCATCATAAGTGTATGGGTTGAAATGTTTCCCGGCCTGACGTTGGTACCGGGCGCCCT
>JAQBNV010000639.1 GCA_028288395.1 Adhaeribacter sp.
ATAAATAGTTTAAAGTAATATATATGCCTGGTTTATTAATCCCCTAGTGTTTTTGAGCTGCCGCGTACGGCAGCTCAAAAACACTAGGGGATTAATAATATAAGTACAAACCTGGAATTTATAACTATTGGCGAAAGGTTGAAAATAATAGTTTCATTTTGGCACATCAGCAATATGATACCGGATTAGAATATATAATTTAGATAATTTAAACCTTATTATTAATATTTTTGGACTGAATTACCAGGCAATATTTGAAAAATAATAATTTTCCATTACATTCGGTTACGTGCACGTAATAAATTTGTTATTTTACCTGGCATACAAGTATAATTAGTGTGAATAAATAAAATATAGCAATAGGGCGTGCGGCTTACTCTGTAATTGAATCTACAAAAGCTATACCCAGGATAAATTTTAGCAGGGACAATTATCTCTTAATTGACTAAAGGCCTTCTTCCTTTCCAATGTGAAATTATGCAGGAAGGGAAAGCCGCATTTAATATTCCTCAGCAATCAGGTATACACGGATATCCTGCAACTTTGCCGGCATAGCAGATTAATATATAATGAAAAAAATCATTTTATTTTTTTTGATAATATTCCTGAGCGGTGTCTTATTTTATTGCCGATTGGCTCCTGTAACCCTTAAGAACCAGTTGGAGCGTTCCTGTAACTTAATGGGTAAAGGCAATGGAAAACCCGAATCACCCGCTCGCCTGGCAATTTGGAATAAGATTTTCCCGTACTTTTCTGCTCCGGAACCCTTAAGAGACGACTACGGAAAGTTCCGTTCTCCTTTAACCTTTTATAACGGGGAGGAAGTGAAAACGCCGCAGGATTGGCAAAAGCACCGCCAGGAAATTCTTGCTCGCTGGAATGGCCTGATGGGTAAGTGGCCACCATTTATTAAAAACCAGAAGTTTGAAATATTAGAAACAATCCGGAGAGAAAATTTTACCCAGCACCGTATCCGTTTTAACTGGACCCCGGGAGAAAAGACTTTTGCTTATCTGTGCATTCCCGATGGTAAGGAGAAAAGACCGGCGGTAATTACTGCCTTTTATGAGCCGGAAACGGCTATTGGTTTCGGAAAAGCAGATAGGGATTTTGCGTATCAACTTACCAAAAGAGGCTTTGTAACCCTCTCTATCGGTACGACAGAAGCTTCTAAAGCAAATACTTTTTCTATTTATTATCCTTCTATCGAAAAGGCAGAAATTCAGCCGCTTTCGATGCTGGGTTATGCGGCCGCCAATGCCTGGTATCTGGTTTCCAATTTACCCGAAGTAGATTCTTCCCGGATTGGTATTATGGGGCACTCTTTTGGGGGTAAGTGGGCCATGTTTGCCTCCTGCTTATTCGATAAATTTGCATGTGCAGTGTGGTCCGATCCGGGTATTGTATTTGATGAGTCGCGCGAGGCCGTGAATTACTGGGAGCCCTGGTATTTGGGGTATCATCCAAAGCCCTGGCGCAAGAGAGGCTTAATTACGGCCGAAAACCCGGTAAAAGGCTTGTACTCTAAGCTTGTGGCCGAAGGCTATAATCTACATGAATTACACGCTTTAATGGCGCCGCGGCCTTTTATGGTTTCGGGAGGCTCCGAAGATCCCGTTGACCGTTGGATTCCCCTAAATCATACCATAAATGTAAACCGCTTACTGGGGTTCGAAAACAGAGTAGCCATGACCAACCGGCCACTGCACTCGCCAACAACCGAGTCAAATGAACAAGCATTTTTATTTCTGGAGTATTTTTTAAAGACAGAGTAATTAAACATAAAATTTATGCCTACGCCGGAAAAGTTAAATGCCATTAGGTGTAAGCCGCGTCGGGTTTCCGGCACTTAGTAAGATAAGTCCGGAAATATTAAAGTTGCCACTTTTGTGAGATGAGTAGGGAGAATTCCTGGTGCAATATTCCGGTGGTGGCAGAAATATATAAGGCAGCCATTGATGGCTACTAAATATTTATTAACGAATCTTTTACTTAAACGATCATCCATTTGATTGCATTATCAATACCATATAGAGGTTAATTTTAGCAGCTTAAACCATGGAAGAATTAGGGGAAGAACTTTTTGGAACCAAGTTTCTCGACAGCTGGCATGCCCATTATGCTAAGCTTGAGGCCTATTTACAGCAGAATAGTTTTAATAAGTTATTGGAAACCGGTGATGCCGGAGACGGATTGCTCAAGTGGATAGAAATACAGGGCCGACTTAAAAACAAACTTCCGCTTGCCCTAAGAAATAAATTAACGGAATTGAATGTTGATTTTTACCTACAGGCTGACTTTTGGGGACAGCGCTACGGGCAATTAGTTCTATTTTATCAACAACATGGCCACGCTCATTTACCCGCTGCAGATGAAAAGTATGAAGCGCTAAACGCCTGGCTATTCCGGCAATTGCAAGGGAAAAAGTATTTATCCGAAAGCCAATTCAGTAGATTGGATGCACTGGCGGTAGATTGGGACATAATTACCAGCCGGGACCAGCGGTGGGAGCAAATGTACGGACGGCTAAAGGAATTCAAAGAAACATTTGATCATTGCCAGGTGCCGCAAAACTGGGAGCCTGATAAATCATTAGCCAACTGGGTGCGCGTGCAACGACGGCTACATGCCACCGCTAAATTAAACCCCAAGCGGGCAAATCGCTTGCACGCCTTGAACTTTATCTGGCACGTGCAAACCATTTATGATGCGCAGTGGCAGCATTACTTCGGAGTGTTGCAGGCATTTTACCAGGCACATGGCCATTGCCGGGTACCTGGCAAACAGAAACAGCTCACCAGTTGGATTGAAAATCAGCGAACAGCCAAGAGAACCAATACAATGCTGCCAGCCCGGAATAAACAACTGACGGAGATTGGCTTTAACTGGAGTTCTAAAGGAATTAAAATAAATAATTGGGAAAAAAGCTATAAACTGTTAATTGCTTACAAACGAGCAAACGGCCATTGTTTTGTGCCGGTTAAATATAAGGAGAATAAATCCTTGGGCTACTGGGTCGCTTCGCAAAGAAGGATGGAAGCACAAGGGCAGTTAACTGAAGTTAAAAAGAAAAAGTTAAGCCAGTTGGGTTTTGTGTGGAATAACCATACCCAGGAACAACTGCAATCGATTTATGACTCGCAGTGGACGCTCAATTTTGAACAACTGAAAATTTACCAGCAGGAATATGGTAACTGCCAGGTATCCTTAAAAATAAATCCTAAACTGCAACGCTGGACCAAATGGCAACGCATGCTTTTCTGCGAAGGGAGATTATCAGCAGAACGGCTAGCCAGATTAAATGAGATAAGGTTTCCCTGGAACATCCAGGAAGGCTACTGGATGAAGATGTACGAGGCTTTAACAGATTTCAGGAGTGCTTTTGGCCATACGCGGGTGCCGCATAAATGGGTTCCCAACCGGCAATTAGTAGTCTGGGTTTACCGCCAGAAATTAAAGAGGTCGGAACTAACGGCCCAAAAAGTAGAATTATTAAATATGATTGATTTTGACTGGGAATTGCAACGCAGAAAAGTAGCCTCCTGGAATAATATGTACGAGTGCTTAATCAAATTTAAAGAGGCATTTGGCCACACCCGGGTACCGGTGAAAGGGGCCGAAGACCAGAAGCTAGGCAAATGGGTAAGTCGCATGCGGTACGAAAAAGAAAAGCTTTTTCCGGAACGGAAAGCACTCTTGGAAAAAATTGAATTTGATTGGGGATACCAGTTAGTATAAATACCATTTCGGTTTAGTAAAAGGAATATTTAAAAAGTAATAGCTTTGAACAAATATCCTACATTAACCTTTTCAATCACAGACTAAAAAAGCCTTTATAGCCATTTAGGACCTTGGTGGTCGTGCTTAGATGCATCCAGCTCCTTGTGCACCTGGCAGGACGTATAAAAAAAGGTATACCGTGGGTATACCTTTTTTAAGTTAGTGTCAGCTAATTGAAATCAATTAATTTTTGAGTTCCATCAGCTATTTTAGTTTATAATTTAATAAAATTATTAGTATGTTTTAGTACTTACGCAAAGCACCCTTGCCGGGACCTTTGGCCGGCAAGTTATTGTTAAAAAGACCTGTCAACGACTCTTTACCCTTTTTATAAGTAATTATGCGAAAGTCCTATATTAGTCGAACAGCTCGCTTAAGAAGGATTTTTTCTTTTTATGCGGGTTTATTTTGTTATAATCATCGCCGTATTCGTTATAGCCATAACGTTTATAATCCGACTCGTAATTTTCTTTCTTCGAATAATGGTCGGCGGAGCGGTCAATGATTTTTTCCAGTTCTCCCCGGTCCAGCCATACACCCCGGCAGTTGGGGCAATAATCAATTTCAATTCCGTTCTTATCACTCATTAAGAGTGTTTCATTGCACGATGGACATTTCATAATTTTTCTATTAGTTTGGTTTTGGTCAATAGCGGAATTGAAGATTTTAACAGTCGGATCTACCGCCGCAAGATCTCCGTTTTACTAGCCGCTTATAAATAAAAACGCCGCTCTCGGTATTTTAGTGTACTTCTTATTGCCGGAGTAACTTTTTTTGGTATACTTTTAGCCAAATGCGGTAGCAATATTCTAACAATAATTGCCTGCGGGCATATCAATTAAATGACGGAAAATACCATTATGTAGCTTGTCACCCAGTGTTTTAGCCAGCTTGCCAGGAGTATTTAGATTGGGTTAATATCGGCGGCAAATTATGTGGGTTAATTTGAATATTTTAATTAGTATACTGGATGTTCTGTTTGGCCGAGGCAGTTGGTGAACAACCTACAAAAAGCGATTTGCTTTTCGGACTAGCCAGGTAAGTATTTCATTTGCATAACAGAACGCCCACCAGAAGATGAGCCGCATCATATTTATTAAATTATCTAAAACAAAGCATATTGGGTACAAAAACTTTAGTACCTTATTAACCAATCAAAACGGTTAAGTTCTTTTTATTAAAACCTACTTATGAAACCATTATCAGCCGAAGGTAAACCTAGGGCGCTGGATAACATTCCGGCGCAACAGCCAGCGGGGGCTGCCGGAGCCGGGTTTCCTCTGAAGATCGGCCTTTTTGGTATCGGTTTAGAAGCCTACTGGGACCAGTTTGAAGGCTTGCAGGAGCGACTGGAAGGATATTTATCAATTGTTCAGAATAAACTTTTGGTGATGCATCCACAGGTTTTAAACCTGGGCTTAATCGATAACGCCGCCAAAGCCTTTGCCGCCAGCCACCAGTTCCGCCGGGCCGATGTGGACTTGATTTTCCTGTACGTAACCACGTATGCGTTGTCTTCTACCATCCTGCCGGTCGTGCAAAGAGCCAAAGTGCCGGTAATTATTCTTAATCTTTCGCCGGAAGCCGCTTTTGATTATGCGGCCTTTAACAAAATGACCGATCGGGCTAAAATGACAGGGGAGTGGCTAGCATCCTGTACGGCTTGCCCGGTTCCCGAAATAGCCTGTGTATTTAACCGGGCCGGTATTAAATTTTATCAGGTTACAGGCATGCTGCACCAGGATGAAGAATGCTGGACTGAGATACGGGATTGGGTGGAAGCCGCCAAAGTAGCCAATATTATGGCGCACAACCGCCTGGGTTGTATGGGCCATTATTATAGTGGCATGCTCGATATTTACACTGATCTTACCCGGCAGTATACGCATTTTGGCGGGCACATCGAATTAATTGAAGTAGAGGAACTCGCCGCTTTACGCCACCAGGTATCCGGCCCCGAAAGGCAGGAACGGGTAAAATTATTTTACGAGGTTTTTGATATACAACCCGATTGCCCGCTTGACGAACTGCAAAGAGCCGCCCGCACTTCTGTGGCCCTCGATAGGCTCGTTGCCCAATACCAGTTGGGTTCCCTGGCTTATTACTACAAAGGCACCGGCAATTTCGATAATGAAGATACCATCAGCTCTATTATTCTGGGCAACTCTTTAATAACGGCGAACGGCGTTCCGGTAGCGGGTGAATACGAAATAAAAAATGCCCAGGCCATGAAAATAATGGACAGCTTTGGGGCTGGCGGTTCGTTTACGGAATATTATGCCATGGACTTTAAAGATGACGTGGTGCTGATGGGCCACGATGGCCCGGGCCACATTGCCATTGCCGAAGGTAAAACCAAGGTTCGTCCGCTACAGGTGTACCACGGCAAAGTAGGCAAAGGTTTATCCGTGGAGATGTCGGTAAAGAATGGTCCGGTTACGATGCTTTCAGTGGTCGAGAACGTCCAGGGTAAGCTGTTCCTGCTGGTAGCTGAAGCAGAGTCGGTACCGGGGCCGATTCTGGAAATTGGCAACACCAATAGCCGGTACCGCTTTCCCATGGGCGCCCGTAAATTTGTACAAACCTGGAACAGCTATGGACCTGCCCACCATTGGGCCGTTGGTACTGGTCATATTGCAAATAAGTTAAAAAAGCTGGGAGCTTTACTGAATATAGAGGTAATCCAGGTTTGATATTGAACGGCATACCCAACAACGTAAGAGATAGCAACAAAATGATTAAATTAACTCTTAAGCCCGGAGAAGCGAAAAAGCTGAATGGGAACTGGCTATTTAGGCCAGAAATCAGCTGGTAAATTTTTATACGGGATAAAACAATTGCTTTTTAATTTAGAATGGGTAAACCCAGTAAAAAATATTTAATTGCCACCGCTTTAATTTCAAATATTTATGCGCATTCCCCTTTTTTTGTTAATATGCTTCATCGGTTTAGCTCCTGGTTTACCCCTGAAGGCGCAAAGAATACACAAATTGGGTATT
>JAQBNV010000644.1 GCA_028288395.1 Adhaeribacter sp.
AGAAAATTCGTTTAAACCGTAGTTTATGCCGTCAAAAACTTCCTGATCTGTATCGGCCCGTATCAAAGACCGGTCTTCGATGCTGTAATGGCCTTTGTACAGGGCATCGATGGCCGCCGGTATCTGGTCATAGGAGACCGTGGCCAGAAAACCTAAACGTCCTGTATTTATGCCCAGAATAGGGATTTGCCGGGCCCCTACATAGGTAAGCGCATCGAGCAAGGTACCGTCGCCGCCAATGCTCAGCATAAAATTAACCCCGGTTAGCGGATCGCCGCGCCGGAATGTTTCTAAATCGGGTGGCAGGGTAATATTCTGCTCTAAAAAAGCTTTAAAACTTTCCCCAACCAATATTTTGGTCTGCCGGGCGACCAGGTCGTCCATCAACTCCTGGATACAGGGCACTAACTTTTCGGTAAAGGGTTTTCCTATAAGGGCTATTTTCATACAAACAGACAGCTTTGGCGGTTGTCCAAAACCGGTTTGGTTTAATATTTCAGGTAGATGGGTCCACCCTGCGTTCAGGTGCAGGCTGTTTCGGGCAGCATACCGCCCGTTAAAAATTAAATATTTAAATATTTCATCAGCAAATCCAGGCGATCCTGATCATCTTTAGTTTCGGCTGCATCCTGAAACTGGGCTACAATCCGGTAATCAAAGCGTTCGAAGGTGGCTATAATGCGATTGAGATCGGTGCGGTTGATCCGGAGCGTTACTTTTATTTTATAATCATCCTTCTCGTCCGGCGACACATAAGCACTTAATATTTTGGCATTGTTTTCTTCTACGTGGCGGCTAATTTCTGTGAGGGAATAATCGCGCTCGTTCATGCTCAGCACCAATATACCGCCCTGCCCCTGCAACGCCGACATTTGCCCAAAGGCGGCAATGGTATCGTTGATGGTAATCATCCCGAAATAACCTTTGTTTTCATCCAGCACCGGTACTACCTGTACTTTATTGCGGATGGCTACTTCCATTACGGTATAAAAATGCTGGTAATGCATCACATATACGTCCTGAAAGCCCAGTTCCAAGGTATCCAGGGTTACTCCGTAAAGGTTTTTTTCAATAATTTCCTCGTCGGTAATCATGCCCATGTACTGCCGTTTTTTTACAATCGGCAACTGACTTACCCGAAACTCTTCCATCCACCGCACAGCCTTTTCGACTGTATCGTAAATTTTTAGTGGCGGAATCATTTGATTTATGAGCTCTTCGGCAATCATAGGGTGTTTTGTTTTATAGCACTTTTATTCAGGTAACCCGATAAACGTATTTTCTATTGTACTTAATCTAAAATAATTGCCGTTTTTCGCTTATCAACGGTATTTAAATCTTTAAACCTACAGGTTGCTCCAGTTGTTTAACTTCTTTTTGTAAAAAATTATTTAATATTTTATTAAATGAATCGGGCTGCTCCATCATGGGCGCATGGCCGCACTGGTCAATAAAATGTAGTACCGAGTTTTTTATCAGCCGGTTAAATTCGTAGGCCACATGCGGTGGGGTTATGGTATCGTTTAAACCCCAGATGAGCAGCGTGGGCACCTGAATACGGGTTATATCTTTTGCCATGTTGTGCCGCTGGGCCGATTTGGCAATTGCTATAATCCGCATGCATTTAGAATTACTATTGGTTATACTAAAAACCTCCTCTATTAGTTCTTTCGTAGCAGTTTCGGGTTGGTAAAAAGTATATTCTACCCGCTCTTTCAGATACTCGTAATTTCCCCGTTTCGGAAAAGAACCGCCCATCGAATCTTCGAACAAACCGGAACTGCCGGTAAGTACCAATCTTTTTACCTGGTTGGGGTTTTCCAGGGCATACACCAGTGCTACGTGCCCACCCAGCGAGTTGCCCAGTAAAGTCAGGTCCTCTAACTCTTTCAGTCGCACAAAACCTTCTACAAAATTAACCAGGCCGCCTACGCTGGCTTTGTGCAAAGGCATTTCGTATATGGGCATCAGCGGAATTAAGACCCGGTAATTTTTGGAGAACGCCTCTACCACACCGCCCCAATTGCTTAAGGCGCCAAACAAGCCGTGCAGCAGCAGTAAAACTTCGCCCTGCCCCTCATCAATAAATTTAAATTCTCCTTCTTCTTTTATTTTAACATCCATTCGTACCCGCTGATTTGTAATTCTGAAAAAGTAAAAACCTTTATGTAACCGTCAACCCGGCTATCCGGGCCCAGTTGCGGAGCATATCTAATCCGTAAGTGGTTAATATAGCTTCCGGATGAAACTGTAATGCATACAAAGGTAATGATACGTGCCGGAATGCCATCAGTTCCTGCTGGTCGGTATACGCCAAAGGTATCAGCACGGGGCTTTCACTTTTAATTACCAGGGAATGATACCTTACTACCGGCATCCGGTCCGGCAGGCCCTGAAAAATAGGATCGGGCCGACAAATAATTTCCGATATTTTGCCGTGCATGGGTCGGATACCCTTTTGCAGTGAAGCCCCGAAATATTCGCCCAGCGCCTGGTGCCCGAGGCAAATCCCTAACATAGGTTTTGCTTTGTAATATTTATCGATCACGGCCAGCATATTACCCGCATTTTGGGGTACACCGGGCCCCGGCGACAAAACAATGGCCTCAAAATCAAGGCTCTCAATTTCCGATAGCGGCACATCGTTCCGGACTACTTGCGCTTCTATGCCCAATTGCCCGAAGTAATCGAGCAGGTTATAAGTATACGAATCGAAATTATCCAGCAGTAATATCACCTTAACACACTTAACACGAAACTTTTAACCCAAAGGCTGCTTTGCCCGAACATTTTATACTGCAGGCTTAAAACAAACCTTTTAAAGTAGCCAAAATCCCTTTTACAAAAGGCAGCAAATAGCCCATTATTTCCAGGGCATAAGGCGTAGCTTTGAGTACAACCGGGTAAACCACCGAGGTGCTGGCCATATTGCCCGAAACCGAAATACCCGCCAAACCCGAGACATAAAGTAACAGGCTAATGGCCAGGCAAAATTTAAGGCCACCCAGTACTCCGCCGAGTAGGTTATCAAAAACTCCCAGCGGCGTAATATCCAAAAACTTTTTTAATAAGATGCCCAAAAACCTGACGCCTACAATTACAGAAATAAATACTGCCAGAAACGAGACGAAAGGCAGCAAGCCATAAGCGTTGCCAATAAATTGCTGAATCACCGGAATAACCGTGGTTAATAATTTTAAAGCCAG
>JAQBNV010000645.1 GCA_028288395.1 Adhaeribacter sp.
TTTGGTATAAATATTAACTTTTAGCTTTAACCACGGCTATTATTCACAAGTCCGTAGCCGGCAAAATTAGCTGACCCGATCAGCCGCAATCAGCCGGTCCAACTAATAATTATTTACCTCTATTGCGCTTGCCAACTTTAGATAGTTCTGGTGATTGATTTAGCTATGCCCCTACCTGTAATATTATTTTACCAATGTGCCGGCTGCTTTCCATCAGCGCGTGGGCCTCGGGGGCTTGGGCCAGCGCCAACTCCTGGTAAATAATGGGTTTAAATTGTCCGCTGGCCAGCAACGGCCAAACGTGCTGTTCTACGGCAGTGGTAAGGGCTGCTTTAAAGTCGGCGGAGCGGGGGCGCAGCGTGCTGCCGGTAATGGTTAGCCGCCGGCGCATCAGGTGCTGAATATTAAATTCGGCGGGGGCGCCCTGCATGGCATTAATAAACACCAACCGCCCATCGGGGTGCAGCAGGTTCAGGTTTTTGGCCGTATACGCGCCGCCAATCATGTCCAGAATCACATCTATTCCTTCAGCGGCCAGCACTTCGGCAAAGTCTTCGGTTTGGTAATTAACGGCTCGTTCGGCTCCTAATTCCTCGCAACGCGCGCATTTTTCGGGGGTGCCCGCGGTGGTAAACACGCGGGCACCCCACGCTTTAGCTAACTGAATAGCCGTAATGCCAATGCCGCTGCTGCCGCCGTGCACCAGAAAATTTTCACCAGGCTGTAAAGCGCCGCGCTGAAATACATTGTGCCACACCGTAAATACCGTTTCGGGCAACGAGGCGGCTTCGGTAAAAGACCAGCCGGCAGGTACCGGCAAACAATGACGGGCATCTACCACGGCAAATTCCGCGTACCCCCCGCCGCCCAGCAAAGCGCAAACCGTATCGCCGGTTTGCCAGCGCGTAACTGCCGCCCCCACTTCTTCTACTACGCCCGCCACTTCCAGACCCAAAATATCGGCTGGTACGCCCATGGGTGGCGGATAACCACCCCGGCGCTGGAAAACATCGGGCCGGTTTATACCCGCTGCTTTTACCCGGATAAGTAATTCATGCGGAGCCGGCGTAGGGGTTGGCCTTTCCTGTAGTTGCAGCACTTCCGGGCCGCCGGGCTGGGTGATGATAATAGCTTGCATATTTTTAATAGTAAGATTCTGATAACTTTAGTATTGCCTGTAAATATTTTAACCGCATTTACTTCGGCGGCAGCATCGGGAACAAGCGCCTGATATCCTCTTCGGAAGGCCTTTTGCCGTACTCGCAAATTTCGAATACTTCGGCTTGGTTTGCCTGCGCCGCCCGTTCTTTGCCATACCATTTTTCCAGGGACTGCCTTACTTCCGGGGTTATGTTTACGCGGGTTAGATATTTATTCGCGAGCCATTTCTTACGTTCCTGCGGATTAATTGGTATTGATTTATCGTGAGCCGTCCAGGGTAGCCATTCGTACACCTGCGAAACATGGGCATCCAGTGCGTTTACCTTTTTATCGTAAACCGGGGTAATATCAACGGCAATGTCGGGGCGGAATGGGTTAGGCCGCTGAAAATGATCCCGGGTGTATAAAAACAGCGGGTTGTTTTCCAGGGGAGCTACCTTGGGCAGAATATTGGGTACGATAACCAGGTAAGCCGCATCCTGTACCAGAACGCCGGTATACCGATGGTCTGGGTGGTAATCGTTCGGCCGGGGTGCAATTACTACATCGGCTTTCCACTCCCGTATCCGCCGGATTACCTCCAGCCGATTTTCCAGGGTAGGCATTAATTCCCCATCATGGTTATTCAACACTTCGTACGTGACGCCCAGCCGACGGGCTACCTCGCGGGTTTCCTCCAGCCGGCGCTTGGCCAGTTCGGGCCCGCCCATCTGCTGATGGCCTTTATCCCCGTTGGTCAAAGATACAAATTTAACGGCATGCCCAGCCGCCACATACAGAGCCGCCAATCCGCCCGATGAGATATCACAATCATCGGGGTGAGCCCCAAAAACAATAATCCGGATTTTAGGACTTTGAGCCGAAAGGGATTGCGTGACTAATAAAAACAGGAATAAACAGGAATAAAGTTTTTTCATGACGGCGGTATTTTTATAATTTGGAGCGAGACCCAAAATAGGAAAATATTTTAAATAACCGGCTGGTTTCGCTTTCACTTAGATTAACCCATTTCTCAACATCGGAAGCTACACACTTCTAAAACATGTTTTTGGTGGTTCTAACTCATCTTGTAAGCCTGGCGTTTACAGGAAAATAATAAGCAAAGCCCAATTAGTATATTATAAAAGAATCGTGATTATAGTGTAATTTATTTATAAATTATTAATTTTAAGATAAACCAAACCTTAAGGCAATGCGAAAGAATTTACTTTCTATTCAGAAGTTAAGCGTACCACTGGTGGGAATTGCTGTGGGTGCGCTACTGATAGTGGCGGGCTGCAGCCCCAAAGCCGTAACCGGCACGGCAGGTAGTTCGGCCGCACCACCCGCCAGCGGCAGCACTCCCCCCCCAACCGCCGTCTACCAGGTACCCGTCGAATATTTCACGCTCGATAATGGCTTGAAAGTTGTGCTGTCGCCGGATAAAACGGCACCCATAACCACTGTAGCCGCTTACTATAATATCGGTTTCCGGATCGAGCCGAAGAACCGTACCGGTTTTGCCCACCTCTTCGAGCACCTCATGTTCCAGGGGTCGCAGAATTTGGGCAAGATGGAGTTTATTCAGCTGGTGCAAAAAAATGGTGGTATTCTGAATGGTTCTACCCGGTTTGATTTTACAAATTATTTCCAAATTGTGCCGGCGCATAAGCTCGAAACCATGCTGTGGGCCGAGGCAGACCGGATGCGCGGCTTGAATATTACCCAGGAAAACTTGACAAACCAGCAGGGTGTGGTAAAAAACGAAGTAAAGGTAAACGTGCTGAACCAGCCTTACGGCGGATTTCCCTGGTTGGATATGCCGCAGTACGCGAATAAAAACTGGTATAATGCGCACAACTTTTACGGCGACCTGAAAGATTTGGATGCGGCCAACCTCGACGATGTAAAATCCTTTTTTAAGACTTATTATTCGCCGAACAACGCGGTGCTGGTAGTGGTTGGTGATTATGACCCCGAACAAACCAAAAACTGGATAAAGAACTATTTTGGCAATATTCCGGCGGGTACCTTACCCCCGAAAGTAGATTTAACCGAACCGCGCCAGGAAAAAGAGCAGCGTTTTTCAAAAGACGATAAATTGGCCACCAAGCCGGCCCTGGCCTTTGCTTACCACATGCCCGATAAAAACACTCCCGAATATTACGCCATGGGTCTACTCGACCAAATATTAATTCAGGGCCAGGATAGCCGCCTGTACCAGGCGCTAGTGCAGGATCGCGGTTATTCGGGTTCCGTAGACGGTGGCATTAACTCGGGCTTGGGCAATATGTTTAACTACAACGGCCCCATGCTCTGGGACGGCAGCCTGATTTACGACAACAACGTATCGGCCGACTCGATTATAGCGGTGGTGGACCGGGAAATTAAAAAACTCGAAACGCAGGGAATTAATCAGCAAATGCTGGATCTGGCTATGGTAAAAATTCGGTCGACCCTCTACGACCAAATCAGCCAGTTATACGGTTTCGGCAAAGCCGATCTGCTCGCCAGTTTTGCCTTGTTCGACAACGACCCCAGCCGCATTAACAAACTCGAAAGTGAGTTTAAAAAAGTAACCCCGGCCCTGATGCAGAAAACCCTCCGGGAATATTTACGGCCTACCAACCGCACAATCTTAACCATTAATCCGCAAGCCAAAAGTTAAAGAGCACCTCAACATGAAAAGAATATTTATCTGCCTCTTCATTG
>JAQBNV010000646.1 GCA_028288395.1 Adhaeribacter sp.
AAAAGCTTGAGCTTCTCTAAATCAATTGATAATCATATGGGCGCCATTAAGTATTTTATCTGCCATTATAACTCAAAGAGAAAAGCATTACATCTTTAGCTCTACCTGCAAAATTTACGACAGCGCAGCTCTAAAGTAATATGAGTATTAATATAACCTGTTTGTGGCAATGGTCTGAATATTTTCGTTAGGTGCCAGTTCTTTGAACATTTAGTGCTTTTCGTAAAAACTTAATAACCCGGATTCTGATCTTCGGGACCAATGGACGGATTGTTATCAATTTCGACTTTTGGAATGGGAAAAAGCAGGAAGGAATCGGGTACATCAACGCCTTTGGCGGCTTTTACCACTTCTTTAACCGTTTTAGACCGGACCAAATCAAACCAACGCTTCTGCTCACACAAAAACTCATACGCCCGTTCTCTTAAAACCAGGCTCCGGAAAGCAGGGGCGGTTGGGGCAGTGGCCAAGGTGAAATCTACGGGCGAGGGAGTAGCAGGATTACGGCCGTAGGCCCGGCGACGAACCATGTTTAAGCGTTCCAGCGCTAGGGCGGTAGGAGCATTACCGGCCTGGCTGGCGGCCTCGGCATATATTAACAAAGCATCGGGGTACCGGTAAATCGGGAAATCATTGCCGTGACTGGGCGCAAAGCCGGCATCTTTGAATTTGCCAAATAATATTGGCTGATCCGGGCCTGTCTGGACAATAGCGCCGGACTTGGTGGGGTAGGAGGTATAAATATTAAACTTATACCTTAAATCGTCTTTGTCCCAATCTCTTAAAAGCGGGAAAGTGGGCAAGCCGTAAAAGGAGCCGTAGCCACCGGAAGAATAGGCGCTGTTGGCCATGGAATATTGCTGCGCGATTTGCGAGCCACCCAACGACCGTGAATATTTCAAGGAAAATACATCTTCGGAGGTGGTAATGGCCGTTGGTCCGAAAATAAGTTCAAAGTCGACGGGTTGGGTGATGGGCACCAGCAAATGGGCGCCGGATAATATTACTTCATCGGCCTTGTCCCGGGCTTCGGCCCATTTTTCATTTGTCAGGTAAATATCGGCCAGCATGGTTTTGGCTGCCCATTTGGTGGGTTTACCCGATAGAGCCTGCTTGGCCGGTAGATTGGTTTCTGCAAATTTAAGGTCCTCAATTATTAAATTATACACTTCGGCTGCGGTAGCCCTTTTTACCCCAATTGCCACCGCATCCAGACTTTCGGTTGGCTCCGTCTGCAACGGTACGCCGCCCCAGCTTCTCACCAAATCGCGGTAAGCCAGGGCCCTTAAAAACCGGGCCTCGCCCAGAAAGGTATTCTTTTGGGTTTCGTCCATTACAATGGGCGGAATATATTTTAAAGCAATATTGGCATTCCGGATGGTCTGGTAGAAAGCCCGCCAGGCAGCATCGGTTCGGGCTATCGAGGAGCTATTCATGACATATTGCGAAAGGGGGGCATAAATGCCGGTGCCCATGGCATAATCTTCCGCGCCGGTAAATTGTCCTCCCCAATCCGTACCGCCATAGGTGGCGCGCAAAGGGCTATAAATGGCATCTACCGCGGCCAAGGCATCGGCTTTGGTTTTATAAAAGTTAACCGAAGCCAAGCGGTCTTTCGGGTTTTCCCGAAGCATATCCTCCCCGCAGGAGGTTAGCAGGAAACAAGCTAAAACAGCCATTATTATTTTCGCCTGGTCTGGCCGACTGAAAATACGGAATGATATATTTTTCATGTCTGATTTTTTATGATAAGTGTGCATGATTTAAAGGCCTAACCGGACGCCAAAAGTGTACATCTTCGCGTTCGGATAACCATTATTATCGATTCCGAGCGAGATAGAATTGCTGCCGCCGCGGGTGTTTATTTCGGGGTCGTACCAGGAATATTTGGTAAAAGTTAGCAGGTTTTGCCCACTGACGTAAACCTGCAGGTTTTTCACCCAGGCTACCCCAAAATTGGCAACCGTCAAGTTATAGGCCAGCTGAATATTTCTTAATTTCAGGAAGGAGTCGTCTTCGATGTAGCGGTCGGAAGCCGAGTAGAGGGTTTTGGCACTGACTTTAGGATATTTGGCATTGGGGTCGGGGTTGGTGGTGGACCAGTGATTATTGTAAAATTCTTTCAGCTGGTTCTCGCCCCAATAAAAGCTGTTGCCAACCGCCGATAAGTTCACATTAAAAATATCGTTGCCCTGCACGCCCTGAAAATCAAAATTCAGTTCGAAATTTTTATAGGCCATCCGGGAAGAAAAGTTATACAGAAAATCGGGATTGGGATCCCCGATAATGGTTCGGTCGGAACTGGTAATACCGGGCACGCCGTCTATATCTTTGTATTTAATGGCTCCCTTTTCGTCCAGGCCATCTTCGAGGTAGCCGTAAAAGACGCCCACCGGCTGGCCCACCCGCACCAGGTTCACGGCTACGGCCAAAGGTTGTGGAATATTTACGCCAAAAACATCGCTGCCCCCGGCCAATTCTATTACCTCACTTTTGTTTTTCGAGAAGTTGAAATTCAAATCCCATTTAAACGCATTATCAATAACAGTTGTATTTAATCCGAGTTCTATGCCAGAATTTCTGATTTTGCCGATGTTGCTGATGGTACTGGCGTAACCCGTAGAGGTAGGAAGCTGCACAAAAGAAAGCAGATCGCGCGTATCTTTCCGGTAATAATCAAACGTCAGGCCCAGGCGGTTTTGGAATAATCCTACATCCACGCCGGCATTGTACTGAGCGGTGGTTTCCCATTTTAAAGCCGGGTTGGCCAGGTTAGACGCGTTGGGCGCGTAGCCAATATAGCGGGCATCGTTAAAAACCGTCCGGTAAGAGGTTAAGCTATTCAGGGTCTGGTAAGGATCTACGGCGGTGCTGCCGGTTATTCCCCACGAAAGCCGGAATTTCAAATCCGAAAGCTGCTATATATTTTTCGCAAAATCGGTATTGATGGCCCGCCAGGCAATGGCCGCCGAAGGAAAATAACCCCATTTATGCCCTTCACTAAAACGGGAGGAACCATCGGT
>JAQBNV010000648.1 GCA_028288395.1 Adhaeribacter sp.
TTGAATACAATCCGAGAAAAGATGAAAAAGAGGAGAAAACATGGCAACTATTTATTGACAAATTCATTCGCTGGCTTAGCCTGAAATTCTCCTTTTACCAATCCCAAATTTTTGGTTGGGTAGAGTATACTAAGAGTTACAATATTTAACAATTTTAATAAATGATTTAGCTGTGCAACCAAACAATTTCCAATGGAAGCAAATTTATTTTTAAGAGCTGCCAGCCCCTTATATTATCAATATTTTGAACCGAGGGTTCTATTCGGATTTAAAATAAAAAGATATTCATTACTCTTAAAAACACCACGTTTGGGGCTAGTTTCTAGTTAAATTTTAATTATATTTACTAGGTTATTTTGAATTATACTATGGGAATATTCTCTTTCCGGATCTTTTTAATTTTGATTCCTTTTTTAGTGGCTTGTGAAAAAAAACAGGATAAAGCCGCGTTAGATGTTTTTTCTAACGCGCAACTGGAACAATGGAATAAAAACCTCAGTGAAATAATTATAAGAGATATTTTTTCACCACCGGTTGCCAGTCGCATTTATGCCTATACCAATATTGCTGCCTATGAAGCACTGGTTCCGGCTTACCCGCATTACCAATCGTTAAGTGGGCAACTGAAAGATTTTGAAGCCGTACCCAAACCGCAGTCTGGAAAAGAATATTATTTTCCAGTAGCCAGTATTAAAGCGTTTTCATCGGTCTGTAAAAAGTTAACGTTGGTACCCGAAAATACTGAAAGCTTTGAGAAAGCCTATTTGGAGCACCTGCAAAAAATAGGCATCCGAAAGGAGGTACTGGAAAATTCGCTGGCTTACGGCGAACAAGTGGGTCAACATGTATTGGCCTGGGCGGCTAAAGATTATTATCTTGAGTCGCGCGCCCTTACCCGTCACATGTTAACGGCGGAACCAAGTAAGTGGCAACCCACTCCCCCGGATTATATGCCGGCCGTAGAGCCGCATTGGCACACCATACGCCCTTTTGTGATGGACTCGGCGGCGCAGTGTAAACCATTAAGTCCCACTACCTTTGATTCGCTTGCTTCTTCTAAGTTTTATAAAGAAGCACAGGAGGTTTACCAGTATAGCCACCAACCCGATGAAGAGCAAATATTAATTGCCCGCTTCTGGGATGATAACCCCAATGTATCTTATACCAAAGGCCACGTTACGTTCTTCAAGCAAAAGTTAACTCCTGGTGGTCATTGGCTGTCTATTGCCAGCAGTGTTATAGAAGACAAAAAGTTAAACATAATGCAGGCAGCGGAAACGTATGTGCTGGTATCAACAGCCCTGGCCGATGGCTTTATTAGTTGCTGGGACGCAAAATACAAGTATGTTCACATCCGGCCCGAAACTTACATTGAAAAATATATCGATCAGGATTGGGACCCGATAATCCAGACGCCCCCGTTCCCGGAATTTCCGAGCGGCCACAGTGTTATCTCGGCGGCGGCAGCTACTACCCTTACGCACCTGTTTGGCGACAACTATGCCTTTACCGATTCTACGCAACTGGTACTGGGCCTGCCGGTTCGTAAATTCAAATCATTTTACGAAGCATCGGCCGAAGCCGGTATGAGCCGGTTGTACGGCGGTATTCATTTCCGGCCGGCCAACGAATTTGGGGCCCGCCAGGGCAAGGAGGTAGGTGCCCTTGTTACTTCCCGCCTCAAAACCCGCAAAAATCAGTCGGCCGCCAGGTTGTAATATTGGCTGTAGGCTGGTGCCATGCCATGCCATAAAATATTTATACTTTATCCTGAGTAGCCCCACCGGGACCGTTTGGTCTGGCGAGGCTACTCACGGAGTTTTGGCCTGCTTTAACAAAGGATAAGTCCAGCCTCCCGTTTTATTGCCACACGTAAGTACCAACTGCGCCGGCTGGTAGCGAAGTAGTTAATATTTTGCCCTGATAACCGATATTAAAGGTTTGTGCTGTAGCCTGATCGTTCTGCACGATCAGCACGTTCTGGTTAGCGGGGGTTTTGAAGGCTACATTAGGCAACTTATCCGGCATGTTGGAGGCAACACGAACTGAACCGGGGCGTACGAATTTGGCCGCGTGGGCAATCACATAATAAGCCGAATTGCGGATAACTTTATTCCCATCCAGGGTAATGGCTCCCAGGCACGCAGTGCAACCACCCGGCGTATGCGGTTGCTGTTGCGGGTCGGCAGCCAGGTTCCATTCCAGCACGTTACGTGACCAGTTACGGGTAGCACCAATAATTAAATTACGCACGTGCCAAGTTAAATCTGCCGCAAAGTTACCGGGCGCGCCGGTCCATTGCTCGGTAAAGTACAGGTTTTTATCCGGGTGCGCCTCGTGCACTTTCGAAAGTGCATCAATAGTGCCCCCATATAAATGGAATGCCGAACCATCTATGTATTGCTTTGCTTCCGGATCGTTCAGAATGGTGATTGGATAATCGGGCCGGTCGGCATTATGATCGTAAATAATAATTTTGGTGTTGAGTCTTGCCCCCTTAAAGGCCGGCCCTAAACTCTTTTTAATAAAGGCAGCCTGGTCTTCCGGCAGCATGAGCAAGCTGGGGTTATTCCCCGGATGCAACGGCTCGTTCTGGATGGTGATGGCATCAATGCGAATTCC
The DNA here is from genome assembly GCA_028288395.1 of Adhaeribacter sp. Classification (GTDB taxonomy): domain Bacteria; phylum Bacteroidota; class Bacteroidia; order Cytophagales; family Hymenobacteraceae; genus Adhaeribacter. Next base: position 2,623 of record JAQBNV010000648.1, read on the forward strand.
TTCGGCCTGCATGCCCTGGATGTATTTTACAAAATATTGCGCATAGGCATCATACCACTCCGGTTTCAGGCTACCACCCTTCGAATGATTA
>JAQBNV010000654.1 GCA_028288395.1 Adhaeribacter sp.
AATTATCTTTTTCATATCTTTATCTTAGTTTAGCCTGTTTTAGCGTAAGGTCTTTAAAAACAACCTTTAAGCCATAAAAGTTGCTTGTGATAAAGCTATACGAAATATAATGCCAGAATAGCTAGAAAATAAAAAGTAAAAATTTAAATTTTCATTGAAACGACCCTAATACCACTTACCAGGTATTCTTCCACATCATCGATTCCACCGGTTTTACGGTGCGTTCGTTGTATTTGGCCGATGATTTTTTGTTATAGGGATTTTCAATTTCGCCTTTTACCTGAAAATATATTAGCTGCCCGATGGGCATACCGTGGTAAATTCTAACCGGCTGTGTAACCGAAATCTCCAGGGTCCAGGTGTTGCAAAAGCCGACATCGCCTTTGCCGGCGGTTGCATGAATATCGATGCCCAGGCGTCCGACACTGGATTTTCCCTCTAGAAATGGCACATGGGCGTGCGATTCGGTATACTCCTGGGTTACACCTAAATATAACGTGTTTGGTTGCAGAACAAACCCTTCATCCGGAATTTCAAAATTATTTATCTGGTTGTGTTTGCGGGCATCAATTACGGCGTCTTTATAGGTGGCTAAGTATTTACCTAAATGAACATCGTAAGAATTGGTGCCCAGAAATGCCCGGTCGAAAGGTTCTATTAAAATATTGCCTTCGGCTATTTGGGCCAGTATTTCTTTGTCAGTTAAAATCATGAAGCGTTGCTGGTATATCGGGTAAAATTATAAATAATTAACCATTTAAGAACCAGATGCTCTTTTCTAAAATAAAAAATAAATAATGGGCCTGGTATTTTAAAATAAAGCAGATAAAGGAATATTTTGACTTGGGAATAATAGAGAATAGAACCTGTATTTTTTAAAAGCGAAAGGCCCCGGGTATTCCGGGGCCTTTCGCTTTTACTTCGTATATATTTGTCCGTCTACAGAAAAGCTTTTAAGGCACGTAACGATTCCAGGTTAGCTTCGAGGTAGTCATTGGCCAACGTATCAGTTAAAGCGGTAGACAAAAAGAGCGACTCGAATTGGGATGGCGCCAGGTATATGCCGTGCTGCAACATGTTGTTGAAATATTTGCCAAATAAGCCTAGATTTGATTTTTTGGCTGATTCAAAATCCTTTACGGGTTGGCGGGTAAAAAATATACTGAACATAGAGCCGATGTGGTTAATCGTAAAATCCATTCCCAACTGCGCCATATTCTCCCGCATACCATATACCAACTTGTCTCCGATATTATCCAGGTAACCGTAAATTTCTTCGTGTTCGTTCAGGTAATTTAAAGTAGCCAGGCCGGCTGCCATGGCTACCGGGTTACCTGATAAAGTTCCGGCCTGGTAAACGGGACCAACCGGGGCAACCGCGTTCATAATATCTTTCCTACCGCCATAAGCGCCAACCGGGAAACCACCGCCAATTATTTTTCCCAGAGTGGTCATATCCGGGATTACCCCAAATCTTTCCTGAGCACCGCCCTTCGCTAACCGGAAACCGGTCATTACTTCGTCGAAAATAAGAATAATATTTTCTTTTGTACAAATATCCCGCAGGCCTTGCAAAAATCCGGGTTCAGGTACTACCAGGCCCATGTTACCAGCTACCGGTTCTATTATAATTGCGGCTATTTCGCCGGGTGCCGCGGCTACCGCTAATTTTACGGCTTCCAGGTTATTGTAAGGTACCGTAATGGTGTCCTGGGCAACGCCTTTCGTCACACCAGGGCTATCGGGTACGCCCAGGGTTATGGCGCCACTTCCGGCGGATATCAGGAAAGAATCGCCGTGGCCGTGGTAGCAACCTTCAAACTTAATAAATTTATCCCGGCCGGTAAATCCACGCGCTACCCGGATGGCGGACATGGTGGCCTCGGTACCGGAATTAACCATGCGTACTTTTTCAATGGAGGGCACCATGCTGATAATCAGTTCGGCTATTTCTACCTCGCGCCGGGTAGGGGCACCGTAAGAGAAAGAGTGGGGCAGTACTGCTTTAACCGCTTCCTGAACCATTTCGCAGGCATGGCCCAGGATCATAGGGCCCCAGGAATTTATTAAATCGAGGTACTGGTTGCCGTCTTCATCGTATAGGTGCGCTCCTTGAGCCGACTTTATAAATATCGGGTCGCCTCCTACGGCTTTAAAAGCCCGCACCGGCGAATTCACGCCCCCTGGAATTAATTCCTGGGCGCGCTGGAAAAGTTTAAGACTGGCTTCGTTTCTTTTTTGGTTCATTTAATAAAAAGCTTTGGTATTATTTAAAAACGGGGTTTACCACATTTAACTGCAGGTTGTCCAGTTTTAATATCGGAATGTACTGGTTGTCGCGTTCGGTGGCGTAACCAATGCCCTGGAAAAATGCGCCCGAAACAGGACCTTCTGTTGCCAGCATACTATTAAAATGCGCGCCGTGCCGGGCCATAATATTGCCAAAATAGTAGAGCATATCGAAACCAATATAAGCGTAGTTGGAAGGCGGAATATTAAACCGGGCGGCGTAATCTTTTTTAAATTCCCGGACAGAGGGCAACGAAGTATCTATAAATTTAGGATGCAGAAAATAAATTTCCTGCAGATCAAGTTGCGTTAAGTTTAATTGACTGATATCCAGCCAGGAAGCAAAGGTGATAACCGGAATTTTAGTTGAAAGACGTTCGAGGGTGCTGACGGTATTAACGGCAACCGGCATGCTGTTCGAAGCAATCATCAAATGGCCGACCTCGGCAAAATTTAAACCATTATACAAACCGGAGGCCGTGCTGGTGGGGCTAACCGCCTTGGATAGTAATATTTTGCCTCCGCGCTTTTCAAACTCTAACCGGTAATTCCGGGCGAATTCCATTCCGTCTTCGGTATTGCTGTAAATAATAACAGCCCCTTTTGGCCCGAAAGTATCGAAGGCAAACTGCGCGCTTTTGCGGGCCTGGGTGGCAATTGAGGGCTGGTATAAATACAGGTAAGGGTTGTTTTTAGTTAAACTAATATCGTCCGAGAGGGGGTTAATAGAGGTTATCTGGTGTTGCCGCGCAAAGCGGGAAATAATTTTGTTTGCTGATTTGTACACGGGCCCGATAATTAAATCCATGTTCGTCATTTCGGGCAGGTTTAATACTTTTTTTACCTGGTTCGTATCGGCTGGTGCATCGTACGTAAATAGGTTCAGGTGAATATTATTGCGGGCCAGGGAATCTTTAGCCATTGCCATCCCGGCGTATAAATCCATTATAAACTGGTTTTTGCGTAAAGCCTGTCCGCGGGCTTCGTTTAAACCAAAAGGCAGGAGTACGGCCACATTGTATTGAGCTTTTTTGGCAGAAGCCAGGGCTTTGCCGGAATATTTCTTTTTATCTAATTTATAGGTAGAAACTATTTTTTCCAGGGTGGCTTTGTCCGCATCGGTATACCATCCGCCAGCCAGTTTGTCGGCATAACTTATTGCGAGTTCCGCGTCATCGGGATATTGATTGTATAATTTCGTAAAAACCTCCTTATCCGTTATCCGGGGCAGGTAAAGTTGTTTCATAGCGGCGATGTCCTTCTCCAGGTTTTTGGTGGTTACTGCCTGCAGCAGGGCTAAAGCCTTAGCAAAATCTTGTTGTTCAAACGCTATGGCGGCTCCTACATAACGGGCTTCGTCCAGGTTTTCCCAGGAAGGATATTGCTGTAACAGCTGATCGATGCGGCCGCCGGCTTCCCGGATCCGTTTCGCATTTAAGGCAGCTACACTATAAAAATATAGGGCCTGGGGCAGGTTTGGGTAATTCTTACCGGCGTTTACCACGGGCACAAATTCGGCCATAGCCAGTTCGTATTTTTGCTGATCGAGCAGGAGGCGGCCATTCTGCAGCCGGGTGTCATATTCCCGTGCCGATTGGGCCAGTACAGTGCCCGGTAAAAATAAAAAAGCCAGCCAGTAGAGCACTAGCCTGGCTTTTTTAGTAAATTTCTGATTCATTTTTATTCCCATTCGATGGTGGCAGGTGGCTTGGAACTGATGTCGTAAACCACCCGGTTTACGCCTTTTACTTTATTGATTATTTCGTTTGATACGTTAGCTAAAAATTCATACGGCAAATGTGCCCAGTCGGCAGTCATACCGTCCACGCTGGTTACGGCCCGGAGGCTCACCACGTTTTCGTACGTTCGCTCGTCGCCCATTACGCCTACCGTTTGGATAGGCAACAACATGGCGCCCG
>JAQBNV010000662.1 GCA_028288395.1 Adhaeribacter sp.
GAATATTGGCATGCCGCTGCAGGGCACCGTTACCACCGCCGACCACGTGGGCGCGCCGCGGCCCGGCGCTTACGTTATCCGGGCCAGCTACGCCGATAAGGGTAGTCAACCGATTGGCAGTCTCACCAGTTCTACTTTGTTGCTGCTGCGCAATCCCAAAATACAGGCCGAAGAATTTGAAGAGACCAAAAATATTGGTCGCCGGCACATCGATGGCAGCGACTTTACTTTTGTAACCGATGTGCAAAACGGTTCTTACCTGGGTATGAAAAATGTGGATCTGACCGCTATCAGTAAGGTATGGTTCCGGGGAGGAGCCCGCCAGGCTGGCAGCCGCATCGAAATACGGCAGGGCGCCCCGGATGGCAAACTGCTGGCCACGGCAGCCGTGCCGGTAACACCTACCGACGAAAAAATGCAGGCTTTTAATGCGGCCCTGACTAATCCGGGCGCCCAGCAGGATTTATACCTCGTGTTCCGGAACAATAATCTGAAAAGCAATTTGCTCCAACTGGACTGGGTTTATTTCGACAACGGTCAGCAAACAGTACCAAACCAGTAAGTTCTGAATATTAAAACAAAAGCGGGTAATTACCCGCTTTTGTTTTTTAACCAAATTAATATTCTTACTGAATAATAAAATAATTTAATATTTATTAATTAGATAAAGTTAAATTGACCTTACTTTTTTGCTTGGCAGGAAAGCAGGTGGGAGAAGATTTTGCCGGCTGCATTGCCGTCCTAAATGCCGGGAATATACCGGATGAAAACTATTTCTGCTTAAAAAAGGAGATTAATACATGCCCCGGGAGGATAATTATCCCGTAGGTAAAAGGCCTGGTTTATCTTTTTCCGGCAGCAGGCTGGTATTCGAATATATTAATTCAGGGCTTATTCGTAAAAGGCTAAAGGAACCGGTAAATTTATTAAACTTGTAAAATATGAACTTATCTGCCAACACAGTCTTAATTACCGGCGGCGCTTCGGGTATAGGTCTGGCTATGGCCGGGCAGTTTTTGCAGGCCGGCAGCAAAGTAATTATTTGTGATCTGGATGAGACAGCATTACAGGACGCCCGGCAACAACATCCGGCCCTGGAAACCCTGGTGTGTGATGTGGGGCAGGAAGCCGACCGGGTTTCTTTGTTTAATAAGATAAAAAAGGAGTTTCCGGAAGTGAATGTGCTGGTAAATAATGCCGGTATACAGCGCCGCCTGAAACTAACCGAATATGCGGAAGAGTGGCACCAGACCCACCAGGAACTGGCAATAAACCTGGAAGCGCCTATTCATTTGTCGGCTTTGTTTATTCCGCTTCTCCGCAACCAGTATGGGGCCACCATCATTAATATTTCTTCTATCGTGGCTTTTGTGCCGGCCGCCTGGATACCGGTTTACTGTGCTACCAAGGCAGCCATTCATTCCTTTACCATGTCGATGCGGCACCAACTGGCGAAAGCCCGGATTACGGTGGTGGAAATAGTGCCCCCGGGGGTGCAAACCGATTTAGGTGGGCCGGGGCTGCACGACTTTGGGGTTCCCCTGCCCGAATTTACGCAAGCCGTAATGCAGGGCCTCCAGAACGGGGAAGTCGAAATTGGCTACGGCACCGCCGAAAAAGTTAGGGCTTCTTCCCGCGATGACATTGATCGTTTGTTCCGGCAATTAAATCCGTAAGCAATTGGGCCGGTAGCTGCTATAAACAATTATTTTTATGCTTTCTGAGCCCCTGCTTTTGCTTCGAGCATCTGCCATTATCTTTTAAAATATCCTTTAACTATTTAAATATTCACCGAAAATTAATGAAGAACAGAAGAAATTTTTTAAAACATGCCGGTGCTCTCGCCCTTGGCACCTTTTTATTGCCTGCCTGTAATACGCAGAACACGAGCACCCAAACCGAAACAGGAGACACCGCCGGCAGTGATTCTACCCAGACTGGCGCGGCGAATGCCGCAACCGGTAATTTAGGCGCCATCGGTTTGCAACTGTATTCGGTAAAAGATGTGCTGGAAAAAGATCTGAAAGGAACACTGCAGCAATTGGCCGATATGGGGTATAAAGAAGCAGAGTCGTACCCGGGTCAGCAAGGCCATTATTACGGCATGGAGGCAAAAGCCTTTGGCGATATGCTCCGCGATATGGGCATCACCCTGGTTAGCAGTCACGTGGGCTCGGGCAGCCCCGATAGCAAGCCGGGCGCCTGGCAACAAGCCAGTTTAATGCAGAATTTCCCGGAGCTGACCGCTAAAGCCGCCGAAACCGGGCAGAAATATATTACCTGTTCTTCTCTGGACGGCAGCCTGCGCAAAACCACCGACGATCTGAAACGGACAGCCGACTTATTTAATAAATCCGGCGAAACGGCGAAAAAGGCTGGCCTGCAGTTTGCCTACCACAACCACGCTTTCGAATTTGAGAAGATAGGCGATGTAATGGTTTATGATTATCTGTTGCAAAATACCGATCCCGAGCTGGTAAAATATGAACTGGACCTTTTCTGGGTAGTTAATGGCGGTCATGATCCTTTGGCGTACTTTAGCAAATATCCCAACCGGTTCCCGTTGTGCCATGTGAAAGACATGAGCAAGGACGATAAAACTAAAAATACGGAAGTGGGCAGCGGCTCTATTAATTATCAGCAAATATTAAAGGCCGCTAAAGACGCGGGTATGAAACATTACCTCGTAGAACAGGAATCTTTTACCCGCCCTTCCCTCGAAAGCATGCGGATTAACTATAATTACCTGGCCGGATTAACGGTTTAGATTAAAATAACAGCTACCTGTAAACCAGATGTGGCCCGGGCCGCATCTGGTTTTATTTTTTAGTTTACTGCTTAGGGCCGCGGGGGATGCCGCTATTATAAATATTCTGGGGTAAATAAAGGGTAACTGGCAGGATAAACGGGTTTTGAAAGAACTTATACCAAATCGCCTAAACCTGCCGGATTTTAGCAAGCTATAAATAAAAAGATTACACTTATGAAGGATAATTTAAAGTATCTGGTATTGTTTAATTCCGGCTTTTTACCGATATGCTGTTAAAAATAAAAAAGCGGCCTAAATTACCGGGCAGCTTTTTTATTTTTTAAAGGAAAACCGTTACTACGCCATCTGCTGCTGAATCCGATCCAGCAAAGCTTTGGTCGCTTTTATACCTTCGTGTTCGCTCAAACGGGAACCTTCGTATTCAATGCCGACGATACCTTTCCAGCCACCGGCTTTTATCATTTTAAACATCCGGTCATAATCGGTACCGGTTTCGTTGCCGTTGGCGTCAAAATCATGCGACTTGGCGCTCATGCCTTTGGCATAAGGCATCAATTCCTGTACCCCTTTGTACCGGTCGTAGGTTTCGGTGGCGCTAATCCGGAAATTACCAAAATCGGGCAGGGTGCCGCAATATTTGTTTTTAACGCCTTTCATTACGCCGGCCAGCCATTCGCCGTTCGAAGAATAACCACCGTGATTTTCTACGATTACATTAATCTTGTTTTTCTGGCCGTATTCCGAAAGTTTGCTCAATCCTTCGATGGCTGCTTTCTGTACTTCTTCGGCGGTGCCGCGACCCGCCGCGTTTACCCGGATGGTTTTACAACCCAGGTATTTGGCTGCATCTATCCATTTATGATGATTTTCTACGGCCTGGTTGCGTTTGGCCGCATCCGTATCGCCCAGGTTGCCCTCGCCGTCCACCATAATCAGGTTGTTCGTTATGCCGTTGTCATCGGTGCGTTTTTTCAGCTCTTTCAGGTAATTCTGGTCTTTCTCCTGCTTCTTAAAAAACGGGCTCACGTACTCTACAATGGTAATGCCATAGTCGTTTTTAGCTTTCAGCGGAAAATCCAGGTTGTCGAGCTGGCCGGCGAATAAAGTTTTGTGAAGCGACCATTGGGCCAGCGAAATCTGAAAAAAAGGTTTTTTAGC
>JAQBNV010000664.1 GCA_028288395.1 Adhaeribacter sp.
TTAAATAAATTTCGATCATTATCCGTCCGCTGTCGTCGGCCAGAAAGGTGGTAAAAGGCGCGGCCGTCGTTTGTCGTACTACCCGCAATCCCAGGTTGTTTACATACCAGGCCGCCATGGCAATCGGATTTTCTACATTAAGCGCAAAATGTTCCAGCTTCATAAGTGGGCTAAATATATTCCGAAATAGCGATTATTTTACCATCTATGAACCGAATTTAAATTTAATTTTGCCCGCAAATATTTAAGTTTATTTCGGCGGCGAATATTTAAATAATTAAGGTTAGTTTGTTTAAGAATTGTCTTCAAAGTTATCTATCCCGCCGGGTAATTGCTTTTTGCGGAGTTGTTGGATATCCTTTTCGTAGTTAGTAAATGCCCTGATCAGTTCTTTCAATTCCTGGGCCTCAAGCGTATTGGGCGCAGCTCCTGAAATTTGCTCCAGTCGCTTAGCTGCTTGGGTATATTCAATTTTATTGCCTAGAATTCTGAAATACATTTAAAATATTTATTTATTAAATATAATATAACCTTAATTAAACGAAAAAAAAGAAAGTTTAATTACTGAAATTACTTACGGGTAAATGCTGAATTTTCAGGGGCAACCACGTACCAACCTACGATAACTGCCGGACAGATATAATCTTCCGTATTTTAAATTTCTAATTTGTTTTAAAATTTATGAATAAAAGCCTGGAGCGATTGTACCGGATAAGCCAAAAAGAACAACGCCTGATTATTGGGTTAATGTCGGGCACTTCTTTAGATGGGTTAGATATTGCTTTGTGTACGTTTGAAGGTAGCGGCCCCGACACCCGGGTGGTCTTACAGGAATTTACGACTAAACCTTATACTGAGTGGTTGAAAGAGAAGATTAAAGGAATATTTTCGAAGCAACAGGTAGATCTGCAGCAAGTTTGTCTGCTTAACGCTTACCTGGGTACTTACCACGCCGATTTAATACTGGAATGTCTGCAGAACTGGGGTATAAACCCGGCGACCGTTGACCTGATTGCCAGCCACGGACAAACCATTTACCACGCGCCGAAAGCGCAGCACGGTTTAGCGGATATGCCCAATGCCACCCTCCAGATCGGCGATGGTGATCATATTGCGGTAAAAACCGGCATTATTACCCTCAGCGATTTCCGGCAGAAACATATTGCCGCCGGAGGCGAAGGAGCACCGTTGGCCGTTTATGGCGATTATTTGATATTTTCGGAGCGGGGCCGAAACCGCGTTATGCTGAATATTGGCGGAATCGCCAATTTCACTTTTCTGCCCGGTGATTTAGATACCAGCCGCATTTTTTCTACGGATGTAGGTCCTGGCAATACCATGATGGATGCTTTTATGCAAACTCATTTTCCGGGTAAATATTTTGATGCCGGCGCGTCGGTAGGGCTAGCGGGCACTTACAACCCGCAACTGGTAGCGGCTTTACTCGATCATGATTTTTTCCGGCAGGATTTTCCCAAAACTACCGGTCCGGAATTATTTAATTTAGCTTATTTAACCCAGGCCCAACAAAAAGCGCAGCTCACCAGTATGTCCGTGGTCGATATAATGGCTTCGTTAAACCGTTTTTCGGCGGCCGGAATAGCCCTGGCTTTGCATAAAAGTTTAGGTACCGAAGACTTCGAAATATTTGTGAGCGGGGGTGGGTTGCATAACCCATTGTTGCTCACAAATTTAAAAGAATTATTGCCCCGGGCCACCCTCCGGAATACCGCGGAACTAGGCATAAACCCCGATGCTAAGGAAGCCGTTTTATTTGCAACGCTGGCCAACCAGTGTGTTGCTGGCGACCAATCCTGTTTTGGCGGCAATCATCCTAAGATTCCGGCTGTCCACCTTGGCAAAATCAGCTTACCCGATTAAGTTCGAATAATTAGTCTTTCTGGAAAAATACCATATTAAAGGTTAAAAGAGCCGTTGTAGCTTGTTTTTAACAACAACCGGCCCGTCGAAAAATGCGGCACGGACGGCTTCGCTTTAGTCCTCAATAAATATTCTGCTTCTTCGGCCAGACAGCCTAACAAAAGCAACGGATCAAATAAATTATACTACCAAATGCGTAGTTAAATTTTCTTCAATGAAACGCCCGCTCTCAACAATATTGCTGCCGTTAATGCAGCCCTGCCTACCGGTACGCTAATATAAAAAGTACCGGGTTTAAGCTAGCTGAAGCGGCATCCACCTAAATAGTTAGTAGTTTTTTAATCATACTGTTCGGTTAACTGGTTTATGTTTATGTGGCTCAGATAAGGCTCTAAGCATAAAGTACTGGTAAAGGCCCGTACCATCGTAACGTTTTTCTCTTCCGGGTCAAACCAAATCTCCGCGAAGAAATCCGGCAGATGATACAAACAGACATTGTGTTTGCGGCCAAACCGGATACCTAATTGGTTTCCTGTATCCCAGACTAATTGCAGCCGATCTTCCAAGGGAAGCTTTTCAAATGTGTTTAAATTCATGATGCAATATAAAATACAATTTCTATTTAAAAAATACCTTTATTGTTTTTGTGCACTTTATTTTTCTAATTTAATTTAATAGTGCCTTATAAGCGCTGTAAAGGTGTATTTAACACAAAAAAAATATTAAATAATAGTAATAATCCTAAAAATCATATATTATGCAGAGTTAATATTTCAATAGTTTTATTGTAATAATTATATAATAATAAATCTTGCATAAGCCCATTTATCTGCCTGCTAGGGCATTTTGCTTATACATTGGGGAAGACCCTTGTTGTTTTTTTGGTTGAGCAGCCTGGGAAAAACAAATTTTAATTGGAATATAATGGTTCAAGCTATCGCAGGCTCGAACCATTAATTATAAAACTTTTTATCCCACCAGTATTTTATTCTTCCCGGTTTTTCTTTTTTACTTTACTCCAGTTATCATCCAGTTCCCAAACCGCAATGGCAACTACCAATAAGGCAATTATGATGTAATTCATTTCGACTATTTCTTTCATAACCATTTTAATTTATGGTTCTAAAGTATAGGCCTTAAATGAAGATTAGATGAAATTGACGAAAGCGTGAAAAATAATTTTTTTATTTTTGACTCATCCTTTAAAAACAAGGCAAATAGGAGCAAGGCAAAACCAGGGTCCGAAAAAAAGTTTTAAATAAACGATATCCGCTCCTTCTGCCGAAACACAGTAGGCAACCAAGAATCTGGAAGCAGCTAAAAGGCAAAAGTAATTTACCCGGCGTTCGATCGTATCTCCAGGTAACCGGAGTAATATATTATAGAAGCTACGAAGGCTTATAAAGAATTTAGGAGTAAGATTTAAAGGGATTGGGTAGCAGAAAAGAATTAAATATACTAGGAGCCTGTCGGACTTAGGTTTGTTAATGTTGGATAATTTTCTTTTTTAGGCTATGAAACACTTTCAGGGCGCTTCCAATCAGGTTGTGCTGATGCCTTATGATGTAGAGG
>JAQBNV010000671.1 GCA_028288395.1 Adhaeribacter sp.
AGCAAGAATGATTATAAAATAATGGTTTTCAAATTTGTGAAGCATATATAAATTTAACGCATAAGGCGATACAGATTAGAAGCTTGCTTTGCTGTTAATTTTGATGAACCAAAACCAAAAAGCTTTGCCCGACGGCAAAGCTTTTTTTATAGTTGTAAAACGAAGTCGAAAATCAAGATTAAGCGAAAGCCGGCACCACCTGTACACAAACCGGCGAGGGTACTTCTACCGAATGGCCGGTAGGGGTAAGTTTCCCGGTTTTGCTGTCGGCCAGGAAGCTAAAGATATTATTGGTGTTTTGGTTTGCTACGAGTAATACCTGGCCGCTGGGGTCGAAACCAAAGTTGCGGGGCCATTTTCCCAACGTATCTACGTGTTCTACCAAACTTAATTTACCCGTTTCGGCATCGATGGCCAATACCACCAGGCTGTTGTGGCCCCGGTTAGAACCGTACAAAAATTTGCCGTTCGGCGAAACGTGCACGTCGGCACAAAAACTCTCCTGGGTGTAGCCGGCCGGCAAAGTCGATACTGTTTGGATAGAGGTAAAAGAACCGTTGGTGGCGTTATACGCCAGGGCAGTGATGGTAGAATTTAATTCGCTGATTAAGAATGCATAGCGGCCATTCGGATGGAAAGTTAAGTGCCGGGGGCCAGAGCCGGCTTTCACCGCAAAGTCGCCGGCCGGGTTCGGAATCAAACCGCCTTCCTTCGTATTCAGGCGATAACTCTTTATTTTATCAATACCCAAATCCACGGCAAATACATACTGGTTATCGGGGGCAGGTACGATGCAGTGTGCGTGCGGCCCTTCCTGTCGTTTGGTATTGGGGCCGGTGCCCTGGTGTTGTTGCTTTGTTCTTAAGTTGCCTAGTTTGCCATCGGGTTGCAACGGAAATATGGCTACATTGCCGCCTACATAATTGGCTACCAGCGCAAATTTATTTGATTTATCGAGGGTGATATAGCAAGGTGCGCCACCGCCGGTAGCTTGTTGATTCAGGAAAGTTAACCGCCCGGTTTTTTTATCAACCGAGAAAGCGCTTACGGCCCCGGTATTGCTGCCGTGAAATTCTGCTACTTCGTTTACCGCGTACAAAAAATCCCGGTTAGGCGCCAGCGTCAGAAATGACGGATTGGCCCCGCCTTTGTACCCGCTTACTTTCGTAAGCTGGCCGGTGGTGCCGTTCAGCCGATACTGGAAAATGCTCAGATCACCAACTTTGGCGTAAGTGCCCACAAAAACGGTATAAAATTTATCTTTGGTTTTTTTACCTTGCGCGGCAAACCCAGAAAAGGCCAGGGGAAGCCCGGCTAATCCGAGTCCGGCGGTTTTTAAAAAAAAGCGGCGCGTCTGTTTCTCTTCCTTCATAAACGATATTTTGCGGAACTACTCAACTCTTCAAGCAGCAAGATAAGCAGAATTGATTAAAGCCATAAATTTAAAAATTACTTTATCTAAGCCCCTGGAAGAACAAATATCAGGATAAATAATAGTTGAGTTTCCCATTTCCTCTTGAATAAATAAGACCCATTAAGGTGAACCACCTTGCATAAAAGATTTATAAAGAGGGAAAAAGATAGTGTTGGTCATTGCCGAGGGAATCATCTGGTTAAAACCTATTGCCGGCGACGTACCTATTCGGCTTGGTTTCCTGAATTACTGCCTTTACAGATGATTTTGTTGGAATGCTTCGAATGTTGTAGAACGCCCGGGGATTTACTCTTTTAAGAAGGGCAAGTGGTTTATGACCTACAGTATAACTTAATATTTACCCGAAAGCGGTTGCCAGGTTAAGCAGGAAAAATATCTGAAATGGTTTATAAAATAAAACCAAGTGCGATGAAGCACCTGGTTTTATTTTAAGTAAATAAGAAAGCCGGCAAGGCAATTACCTCTGAAGCGCGCAGCAGTTAAAAACTTTTAGGGCGGCTAGACCATTTTTTCTTTGGTTTGTTGGCCAACCGGGCTTTTTCTGCCGTGGAAGCCACTATTTCGGCTTTGCCGATAGAGTTAAAATGGTAAGGATGATCTTCTACCACCGGAATATTTTTGGAAATTAATTTATGAATATCGCGCAGGAACGGCTTTTCTTCGGCATCGCAGAACGAAAGCGCAATACCACTGGCGCCGGCCCGGCCCGTCCGGCCGATGCGGTGCACGTACGTTTCCGGTACATTCGGTAATTCAAAATTTATTACGTGGGTCAGTTCTTCTACATCTATACCGCGGGCGGCAATATCGGTAGCAACCAACACCCGGGTAGTCCGGCTTTTAAAATTAGAAAGCGCGCGTTGGCGGGCATTCTGCGATTTATTACCGTGGATGGCTTCGGCCTGGATACCGGCGCTGTTTAAATCTTTCGCCACCCGGTCGGCACCGTGTTTGGTGCGGGTAAATACCAGGGCTGTGGCAATATTATGGTCTTCCAGTACGTGGTTCAGCAGTTTGCGCTTGTTATTTTTCTCAACAAAGTAAACGGCTTGTTTAATGGTGTCGGCGGTAGATGATACCGGGGTAACTTCCACTTTGGCCGGGTTAACCAGAATCGTATTGGCTAATTCCACAATTTCGCGGGGCATAGTAGCCGAGAAAAACAGCGTTTGCCGTTTAGCCGGTAATTTGGCGATAACCCGTTTTACGTCGTGCACAAACCCCATGTCCAGCATGCGGTCGGCCTCGTCCAGTACAAATAATTTTATGCTTTGCAGGTTTATAAAGCCCTGGCTCATTAAATCGAGCAGGCGGCCGGGCGTGGCTACCAAAATATCAACGCCCCGCTGCAACGCGGTTGTTTGAGCATGCTGCGAAACCCCGCCAAAAACTACCAGGTGCCGCAAACCGGTAAACCGGCCATAAGCCGAAAAGCTTTCTTCAATCTGGATCGCGAGTTCGCGGGTAGGGGTAAGGATTAGCGCTTTAATGCCTTTGGGGCCGCGCTCGTTGGTCTGTTCGTTTTTTAATATTTGCAGAATCGGAATGGCGAAAGCAGCCGTTTTACCGGTTCCGGTCTGGGCGCAGCCGAGTAAGTCCCGGCGTTGCAGAATCAAAGGAATAGATTGCTCCTGGATGGGCGTTGGTTGGGTATAACCTTCTGTTTTCAGCGCCTTCAGGATAGGCTCTATTAAATCTAAATTGTCAAATGTCATTGGTTTTGTTTAAATGCCGGCTTCAAAAACGAGGTCTTTATTGGCCTTAAGGCAAAAAAGATAGGTATGGTTTAAAAATAAACTAACCGGCTGGTTCAGTTGTATAACGCTACTCTGTGCCTAACAATTCAATTAAAGCCATATTAATCTGGTTACCTATTACCAAAGCAATAATTGTCTTATCGGCGGGCAAAGGTACGGTTTTATTCTTTAGCATCGTCTTAATTCTTTCTTTCACGGCTGTAAAGCCCGGTAATGCTTGATTTCTAAACGAATTTAGTTTTCTGTTTACCCACGTTTTCAAGTGCTTTTCTATCGTTTTGATTCTAGCCGAACTGGCACGTTACGGCAAATTTATTCCTGAATCTCAACAGTTTGCCTGGTTTTAAGGGTAGGCGCATAATATTTGCACCATATTTGTACAGACAAGAGTGCCGGAATAGCAGAAACCATCTTGGCACGGTTATTTTCCTGGATTTTTTCTGAGCAAAAGCTTTAACGGAGGTATTAGGTTCAGGAACAAAGGAAATGGCTGCTTTGGGAAAAAACTGGAGCAATTGAGGAAGGGGAAATATACTGTTTAGGGGCTGTCTGAAAAGCAGGATTTATTTGCCAGAATGGCAGGATTAAATAAGCAGCCCTGCCAGGTGCTGGCAAGCCGTGTGCATTTGCACGAAAAAAGTGCCTGCCGCTCATCCGGAATTAAATTAAATATAAACAGCTGACCTTGTAAAGGTCCTGTTTTCATGACAAGATATAAATTAAATGCATCAAAATAGATTTTTCTTTGGCGTTTTCCTGGTCATTATCTTATCTTTTTTATTAGATAAATATGCCTACTCCGGCATTAAAACCATTATAGCTACCTGGCAATCGGATCGGTTAAAAAGGTTAGTCCGCTGGGGTTACTGGACCGTTTCGTTGGGTGTAACCGGAACCATGCTGGCTTTGCCGCTGCTGGGGCTCCGCAATGCTTTTAGCTACTGGATGCTGAGTATATTTTTCACCTTGTTTGTTACCAAATTGGTTTATACCTTGGTCCTTTTCGGCGAAGATATTTACCGCGCGATAAGATTAATGCTAAATACCCTTTGGGGTGCCGGGGCAGGCGAGGGGCAGCGGGCTACTCCGGGTCGCCGGAAGTTTATCAGCCAGCTAGGCTTGGCTTTGGCAACCATTCCTTTCGCTTCTGCACTTTATGGCATGATTAAAGGCAAGTACGATTACACAGTGCACCGGCATACCTTATTCTTTGACGATTTGCCCGCCGAGTTTGATGGCTTTACCATTACCCAGATTTCGGATGTGCACGCGGGTACTTTTGATAATGCCGAAGCCGTACAACGGGGCATCGATTTGATCAAGGCCCAGCAATCGGATTTATTTGTTTTTACCGGCGATATGGTAAACAATGTGGCCGATGAAATGCAACCCTGGTTAAACCACTTCAGTCAGCTGCGCGCGCCCTTTGGCCAGTTTTCGGTTTTGGGCAACCACGATTACGGCGATTATATGCAATGGAAAAGTGAAGAAGCTAAAGTTGCCAACCTGGAAAATCTGAAGCAGCACCACGCAGCCTTGGGTTACCGCTTATTACTGGACGAAAATATTATCCTGGAAAAGAACGGCCAGAAAATAGCTCTGCTGGGCGTTGAAAATTGGGGTGATGGGTTTGTGCAAAAAGGTGATTTGGAAAAAGCTTTAACCGGCGTAGATAAAGATTCTTTTAAAATATTGCTCTCGCACGACCCTTCGCACTGGCAGAATATTGTTAAAAAGCACCCGACGCACATTCATCTGACCTTGGCCGGCCATACCCACGGCATGCAAATGGGTATCGAAACACCTACGGTAAAGTGGAGCCCCGCAGGACTGCGCTACGCCCACTGGGCCGGTTTAGCCGAAGAAAACCTGCGGTATTTGTACGTAAACCGGGGCTTTGGTTTCCTGGGTTTCACCGGGCGGGTAGGCATCTGGCCCGAAATTACCGTATTGGAACTGCGGAGAAAAGTAGCTTAAATCTTTGGGCTGGCTGGTTTGGGATTGGGTTTAAATAAATTAGCAAAAACCAGCCAGCCATATTTTTTACCGGCCGTAATTTTTAAATTATTGATAAACCCGGACGTAATCGATATAAAACTTCTGTGGGAAGGCTGCCATATCTACGCCGCGTTGGCCGCCCCAGGCTCCGCCCATGGCCAGATTTAAAATCAGGTAAAAAGGTTGGCTGTAAGGCCAGGTATCGGTACCGGTGCCTTCGTTTTTAAAAGTGAAAACCACTTTTTTGTCCAGCAGGAAATCTATTTTATCTTTTGTCCAGTCTACGGCATACACGTGGTAATCGGCGGCGGGATTAATTAACCCGATTTTTTGCCCTTTATTCGTTTTTTTGGTGTGGTTATAGGCTTTGGTATGCACATTAAAATGGAGGGTATCAGGGTCGAAACCTACATTTTCCATTATATCAATTTCGCCGCAGGCGGGCCAACCCACTTCCCGGATATTTTTACCTAACATCCAAACGGCCGGCCAGGTACCCCGCGCCGAAGGAATTTTGGCCCGCACTTCAATGCGCCCGTATTGCCATTCGGCGGTGCCTTGCGTGGTGAGGCTAGCCGAGGTAACCGGTACTTTTTTGCCCTTTACCAGCAATGAATCGTGGCGGGCTTCCAGTACCAGGTTGCCATTTTCGACCCGGGCATTTTCCAGCCGGCCTTTGGTATAATATTGCAGTTCCTTGTTCCGAAGATAACCTTCTTCCGGTACCCACTTCTTCGGGTCAGGTTGGCCGTGGTAATTGAACTCATCGCCCCAAACCAGTTTTAATTTAGCGGGTTGGGGAGGAGCGATCCAGGTAAGAACCGTCCAGCAGGAAACGAAAAACAAGGTAAGATAAGTCATAGGTTCGTAATCCGGTTAAGTGTTCTAAAATAATAAAACTGGGCAATGGCAGAGGTTTGCAAAGATTAAAAGGGCCGTATTATTTTTTTACTTCGCAGTTAAACATCCAGTTAATCCCGAATTTATCGGTGAGCATCCCGAAGCGGGCGCCCCAGAAAGTGTCCTGCAGCGGCATGGTTACTTTGCCGCCTACAGCCAGGTTCTGAAAAGCCATTTCCATGGGGGTAACCTCCGGAAAATTGAGCGACAGGGTAATATTATTGCCGGTAGTAAGCGGGAAGTCCGGTAAACAATCCGAGGCCATAATGGTAGCTTTATCTAATTGTAATACCGCGTGTAAAACCTTCTTTTTAAAGGCTTCGGGTACTGCCATTGGTGCACTTTCAAAATAGCTTAACATCGGAATTTCTCCGTGCAGGGTTTCTTTGTAAAAGTGAAGGGCCTCTTCGCAATTGCCGGCAAAATTTAAATAGGGTTGAACTTCCATGTTTTATAAGCAGGTGTAAAATATTTGCTATCAGGTAAATAGGATATTAGAATAAATAATATTCCTTTAGGCAAAATTGCATTCTATGATAAAAAAAATAATTTGAAAAAATTACCTTAATTCTCCGGCATTAAATGGCTGGTAAAACCTTTTGCTATTAACTGCTCATAAGCGCTCCAAACGGCGGCCGGAATATCCTGGTAAATCTGGAAGCCCAGGGGTGGGTATATTTTTATACGTTGTAAATCCCCGAGCATAATATTAACGACTTCGGTCTGCGATATTTCGTGATTCGGATAATCCGCAAAACTTATTTGGGGAGAAGTTACCATAATATCGACTGCTTCGCCGGGCCACTGTTGCATAAAAGTGGCATAAGCCCTTCTTTCCATATAAGGTTTCTGGACCAGGATCATGCGCCGCACCGGAATATCATTTTTCTGCAGCAGCTGATGGGTAAGAATAATATTTTCCCCGGAATTTGTCGATCGGTTTTCTATTAGAATTTTGTCTGGGGGTACGCCCATTTCTACTGCAATCCGGGCAAATTTATTTGCCTCGGGTTCATCCCACATGCCTTCGGTAAGCCTACCCAAACCGCCCGTGAAAACCAGGAGCGGGGCAAACCCCTGCAAAAATAATTCGGCGCCCCGCTCGGCTACCCGCGTATCGTGGCTGCCCAACGCCAGAATACAATCGGCGGGAGAGAGCGCGTGGTTCAGGTGGTGGTAATCCCAGATAAGCTGGCTCAGGCGGATGGTTTCGGAATTAAGATGCGTCATAAGCAATATTTTATTTTAATATCGGAAAAGAAAATGTTATGCGGTTAAATCAATGCTTAAAAATATTTAAATTAAATTTTCAACGCGCCATTTTGCTAAGTTCTCAACTAAATTATAACCGGAATTTTATTAAGTCGAACAATGTGCTTTCGGACATTGCCTAACCGGTCTGAAGCCAAAGTAAGCATAAATAGGCATGGTTCCGCATTAATTGCCGGCGCCGGGTTTAAATTCCGGAAAAGGAAAAAAAAATATTCGTTTGCCAAAAAATAGATAAATTAAGGCAGTTGCTTTTATGGCTGATAATGCCCATTCTTATTAAATATTACTTAAACCGATGCAAACAGAATCTATGTTAAATGCCGTTGCCCTGCAGGGCAAAACGATACTGGTAACCGGCGGCGGTACCGGATTGGGCCGGGCCATGGCTGTTGCCTTTCTGCAAGCGGGTGCCCAGGTGATTATCTGTAGTAGAAAGTTAGAAGTACTGGAGCAGACGGCCCGGGAGCTGCATGCCGAAACCGGGGGAGAAATATTGCCGCTCCCTTGCGACGTCCGTTTTTATGAACAGGTGGAAGGAATGGTGGCCGCGGCTTTGGCCCGGTTTGGGAAAATTGATGTATTGGTAAATAATGCGGCCGGTAATTTTGTGAGTCCTACCGAACGCCTGAGCCACAAGGCTTTTGATGTGGTAACCGACATTGTGTTGAAGGGAAGTTATAACTGCACGCTGGCCCTGGGTAAACACTGGATTGCACAAAAACAACCGGCCGCTATTTTAAATATTGTGACCACATACGCTTCTACCGGTTCCGGCTACGTAGTGCCTTCGGCTTGCGCCAAAGCGGGCGTACTGGCTTTAACCCGTTCGCTGGCGGCCGAATGGGCCAAATATGGTATCCGGTCCAATGCTATCGCGCCTGGGCCATTTCCGACCGAGGGTGCCATGAGCCGCCTGTTTCCGCCGCAACTAGCCAAACAACTTGACCCCCTGAAACGCATACCCCTTAAGCGCTTTGGAGAACAACAGGAACTGGCTAACCTGGCGGCTTATCTGGTATCGGATTACGCGGCCTTTATCACTGGCGAAGTAATTACTATTGATGGCGGCGAGTGGCTTTACGGGGCCGGGGAGTTTAATCATTTCGACCAGGTGCCTAACGAGTTGTGGGATGCACTGGCGCAAAAACGGAATAAAGAATAATTTAAATAATTGCCTTAAACCAATATGGCAGGAGTGATGGCGCTGCAAATAATATTATTTACTGACGTTACGCAAGAATGCTGTTGAGGCGAGCAAACGTGTAAGCTAATCTTTTGTAAGACCCCTTCATTAGAACCCAAAAGGGAGAGCCATTAAGAGCAAAGTATTCTTTCTTTTTCTTTATAAAAATTTTTATATATACTATATTAGCTAGTGCTGTTCCGGTTATTGGTTGATTTTGGACGGCTAAACGGAATAAATGGGTATATCCATAGGACTGATAACCGGAACGAACTCCGTTTAGCTACAAGTTGGCAGTCATAAATAAAATGAAGAAGATATTAATATTTGTATTTACTATTTCTTTGATAAGCTCGTGCAAAGAAACTGAGCGAAAAGCCGAAGAGAAGCCTTTTCCCACCTTTACCTATGATGGCAATAAACACTTAAGGTTGCCTAGTTCAGAATACTATCCTTCAGATAACCGACCTTTTGAAGAGTGGGAAAAGCCTTATGGAACATTAACAGTACATTCTAACAGGGACTATGATTTAGTAAAAGTAAAGTTTTGGATGGTTGACAGCGTATTTAAAAGGCTTGCGCAAAAAGAAAACCTATCATACTTTAAAACCTATATACTCGATACGACTCAAAAAGAAAGAATATTCGACTTTAGCAATGGCTTTGAAGTTAAACCATTGGGTGACACTGCATACTTTGATTTGAAAATAAAGAACCTTAAAGCAACACAGCATGAACTCAAGGAGAAATGGTCACTAAAAATTAAATGCCATTTTGAGGATAAAAATGGGGTTTCAGTAGACACCTTTTTTGTCAGTAACTTCAACGCTAAATGGATGAAATAAAAATTACGTCTGCCAACATTGTGTAAAAGTCATGCCACGGCC
>JAQBNV010000672.1 GCA_028288395.1 Adhaeribacter sp.
TTGTTAGTTTTTGCACTTTTATGAGAGGCTGCCGGGAGTCAAAAGACAGATAGCCAGGATGGGGCAAATTGCGTGCTTACTACCCGGTAAGCAGATACAAAAAGCCCGGGTGCCTTATATAAGGTACCCGGGCTTTTTATTGGACAATAATTAAAGAAAATATTGCCGATTGGGGAAAAAATATTTTTTATTGACCACCTGTAGAGCCGCCGGCAGTAGTGCCGCCACCCGCTGTGGTGCCACCTGCAGTTGTACCACCAGCGGTAGTACCTCCTGAAGTAGTTCCGGTAGTGGTGCCACCCGCTGTGGTTCCGGTTGTAGTACCGCCGGCTGTAGTACCAGTAGTTGTTCCACCAGATGTGGTACCACCAGATGTTGTTCCGGTAGTGGTGCCACCTGCCGTAGTGCCGCCACCGCCAGCAGTTGTGCCGCTGCCAGTAGTACTACCCGATGTGCTACCCATTTCGTCAGCACCCATATCATTGGTACCCATACCGCCGGTACCGGAAGTATCCGATTCAGAACCCATTTCGGTATCTGTGGTGGTTCCAGTATCAGTTGTTTCAGTTGTACTACTGCCACCGCAAGATGCAAAAGTAAATGCCCCGACGCAGCAAAAAATCATCAAAACCTTTTTCATAGCTTTTTTCTGTTTTAAGTTGACTAAATTCTATCTTATTTTTTTTAAGTGTGTTTAGTTCAACGTTTTAAACGCGCTGAAAATATTTAGGTTTTCCGTATTAACACACAAATTATATAAGTATAAGTATCAAAATATTAAAATATTAAACTTTTTTTTAAAATATCCCCCTCCAAGGGATTCGCTTAAATATATTAAATTTTGAAGATTTGGTATTTGGAACCCTCTCCTTAGAATTGGTCTAGGCCCGCTTTAATTCGAAAATTGTTATTTCGGGCAGAAAGCCCACTCGCCCCGGGTAGCCCAAAAAGCCTAAACCAGTATTAACGTATAAATATTGAGCGCCCTTTTTATATAATCCAGCCCATTGCTTGTAAACGTATTGTACCGGGCTCCATTTAAAACCCGCAATATTTACCCCAAATTGCATGCCGTGGGTATGGCCCGAAAGCGTTAAATCAATATCACGGAAATTACTGTTTATTTCGCCGTCCCAATGGGAAGGATCGTGCGAGAGCAATATTTTAAAAGGTATACTTTCGGTGCCGGTATGGGCCTGGCCCAGGTTGCCGTATTTCGGAAAATGCAGCCGCGAACTCCAATTCTCTACCCCCAGCACGGCTATTTTTTCGCCGGCTTTGTTTATTACAGCGTGTTCGTTTAGCAGCAAACGCCAGCCCATTTGCTGGTGCGCTTCTTTTAGTCTGTTTAGGTTCCCGGTTTTTGCGGCTTGATCCGGCCAGCTCACATAGTCGCCATAATCGTGGTTACCCAATATCGAAAAAACGCCGTCGGGCGCGGTAATATTTTTTAAAGTTGGCATAAAGGGGTGTACTTCGGTGGCAACATTGTTTACCAAATCGCCGGTAAAAAATATTAAATCCGCCCGTTGCCGGTTAATCAGGGCTACTGCTTTCTGAAGGGGTTTAGAACTGTTGAAGCTGCCCGTGTGTAAATCCGAAATCTGAAGCGCCCGGTACCCCTGGAAAGCTGCCGGGAGATTGGGGAAACGCAATGTGACTTTTTTTACCCGATAATTATAAGCTCCGCTGACCATGCCGTAAATAAATGCTGTGAACGGAATAGCGCCCATTACAAGGGCCACTTTGTTCAGGAATTCGTTCCGGCTGATAACAATTTTGGCGGGTGTCGGTTGGTTGGGGGCATTGCTGAAAATATAGTTTACTATATATTTCATAAGGCGGATGCCATCGTCGAGTAACAGAAATACCACCACCACGAGTTTAGATGCAAAAATAATGAACAGCGTACTAACCAGATACATCCGGAAGTGGGTAGCTGGCGTGCCCCGGGTTAAGGTAAACAGTATAATAGTTGCGACCGTTATCAAAAAAATAGCCCAGTAAACCCAGAAGATAACGCGCTGACTGCGCCAACTCAGGTTATGGCTAACAGTTCGTATCGCCTGAAAAACGTACCAATCGACAAGAAAAAGAATAATTATCAGTAGGGCAATCGTGAGGAAGCGCGCCAGCATAAATACGAAGTAAATATTGAAGGAAATTTTTTGATTTGGGTAACCGAGTATTCTACGGGAAAACAAAATATTAGCTTAAACCGGGAAGCAAAATGCGAAATAATCCGTAAGGGAATAAATCTGTATTTATTTTCGGCCATGGCTAAACCCGAACCAGAATCAAATTACAAGCTAAACTTAGCTATAAAAAGCTGGGCGGAGGAAGACCGCCCGCGCGAAAAGCTGCTCCTGAAAGGCAAAGCCGCACTGAGCGATGCCGAATTAATTGGTATTTTAATCGGGTCGGGCACCGTTAAATTAACGGCTGTAGATGTAGCCAAAATAATATTAGGGGCGGTAAACAATGATTTAAACGAACTGGCAAAACAATCGGTAAGCGATCTGCAAAAGCATCCGGGCATAGGAGAGGCCAAGGCCATTACCATTGTGAGCGCCTTGGAATTGGGTCGCCGCCGGAAAGAAACGGCCGCCGCCGTTAAAACCCGAATAACCTGCTCCACTGATATTTACGACTATATAAAACCGCAACTGCTGGATTTACCGCACGAAGAGTTCTGGATTATATTGCTTAACCGGGCCAATGTGGTGATGAAAAAAATGCCCGTGAGCACCGGGGGGGTGGCGGGCACGGTAGCTGACCCCAAGATAATTTTTAAGCAAGCCATCGAAAGCCTGGCCAGCGCCATTATTCTGGAGCACAACCACCCATCGGGTAACCTAAAGCCCAGCGCCGCTGATATTGCCCTTACCAAAAAAATGAAAGAAGCCGGCACCCTGCTGGATCTTCCCATCCTGGACCACATTATATTTACCGAACATAATTATTACAGCTTCGCCGACGAAGGTTTGTTATAACCGGCCCGAGGGTGGTAAACTGCCAAGGCTCCCAGAATTTGAATTTGAAGAATAGAATTAGGTATTAAAAGGTGAATTTAGAAATTCATTTATTCGGATGCGTAAATTTTCTATATTTTGCAGAAACATCCGGCGTTATTCCTTTTTCAAAAATTTATACATATGGCCAAACCTGTCCGAATCATTTTTATTGCCGGCGTAATACTGATAATATTTTATTTTCTGAAAGAAGCTGTTTTCAGTGATACTGCTTACGTCGCCGGAATTAAAAAAGAACGCCAGGAAAAAAACCAGTCTTTCCGGAGTTCGAATTCCCCGTTGGTAGAAGCGGATCGCCCCACCTTCGATAGTTTAGTTTATTATGCCCCGGATATTATTTACCGTGTAAACGCCGATTACGAAGAATTTAGCCAGCCCGAAACCGTGCAAATGCCCATGAATACGGGCGGCACTGAACCTTACCTGCGTTTTGCCAAAGCAACCTTTAACCTGGAAGGTCAACAGAATTCGCTTATTTTGTACCTGCGCGTGGCTACCACCGACAGCGCTTTGTTTGTTCCTTTTTCCGATAAAACCAACGGGACTGAAACCTACGAAGGCGGCCGTTTCCTGGATATTCCCAAACCGGAGAAAGGTGTTAGGCAAATAACCCTGGATTTTAACAAAGCTTACAATCCTTTCTGCGTCTACAATTACAATTATACCTGCCCGGTACCACCTCCTTCTAACCGATTGCCGGTAATGGTGCGGGCCGGCGAGAAGGCTTACCAAAAATAATGAATTTGTATTTTATTTCTAATTGGTTTAATTAATAACTTTGCCGCTTGCTTAATGGATAAATGTAAGGTGGGATTCGGGGCCGGGGAACGCGTCGTTTTACGTTGTTTTCGGTAGCGTGCTTATCCAAACCTCTGCCGCGGTAGTTCTATAAGCGCCGCTTTCTGAAATAAAAATTATATGCTGATATCATACGACTGGTTAAAACAACTAATTCCCCTAAATAAACCCGCTGCTGAAATTGCCGCTCTACTAACTGATTCGGGGTTGGAAGTGGAAGGGCTGTATCCGTTTGAACGAATAAAAGGGAGCTTGCAGGGCATTGTAATTGGCGAAGTATTAACCTGCGAAAAACATCCCGATGCCGATAAATTAAAGGTAACTACCGTCGATATTGGCGAGGATCAACCTAAAAATATTGTTTGCGGGGCCGCCAACGTAACTGCCGGACAGAAAGTGGTCGTTGCCACCGAAAGTGCCGTATTGTATCCTTTTTCCGGGGAATCTTTCCAGATAAAAAAATCAAAAATTCGCGGGGCCGTTTCGGAAGGAATGATTTGTGCCGAAGACGAAATAGGTTTGGGCGCCTCGCACGCCGGCATTATGGTGCTGGACACTGAATTGCCCAATGGCACGCCGGCAGCAGAATATTTTGGTTTGGGTTCCGATATTATTTTTGAAATTGGTCTCACTCCTAACCGGGCCGATGCCGCCTCACATTATGGGGTTGCCCGCGAACTGCAGGCTTTGCTGCCTATCCGTTGTCAGTTGCCGGATGTAACCGGTTTTAAGGTGAGTAATAATACACGACCGATGGCCATCGAAATTGCTGACCCGGAAGGTTGCCCCCGTTACGCCGGTTTAACCATTACGGGCGTTACAGTAGGCGATTCGCCGGAGTGGCTTCGCGACCGGCTACGGTCGATTGGCTTGTCGCCGATAAACAACGTGGTAGATGTTACAAATTATGTGCTGCACGAGCTGGGCCAGCCCCTGCACGCGTTTGATGCGAATAAAATTACTGGAAATAAAATAATTGTAAAGCGGGCCGAAGAAGGCACCAGCTTTGTAACCCTGGATGGGGTAGAAAGGAAGTTGCGTTCTACCGACCTAATGATTTGCAATACCGCCGAGCCAATGGTAATCGCCGGGGTGTTTGGTGGTAAAAATTCGGGCGTTAGCGCCGATACTACTACTATTTTCCTCGAAAGCGCTTATTTTATCCCGGCGGGCATTCGCCGTTCTTCCCAGACCCACGGCATAAAAACGGATTCGTCGTTCCGGTTTGAGCGGGGTACCGACCCCGAAATGGTGCCGTATGCCCTGAAAAGAGCCGCATTATTGATACAGGAAGTAGCCGGCGGAGAGGTTTCTTCCGAAATAAACGATGTGTATCCGCAACCCGTTGCGCCATTCCAAATTAAAATAAGCCTTAATCGGGTGCAGCGGTTAATCGGCCAATATATTGATAAGGAGCGGATTAAAACCATCCTGGCCGATTTGCAAATCCGGATTTCGGAAGAAACAGAAACGCACCTGACGGTATTGGTGCCGCCGCACAAAGTAGATGTAACCCGCGAAGCCGATGTGATTGAGGAAATCCTGCGGATTTACGGGTACAATAATATTGTGCTGCACGAGAATATTTCGGCAAGTTACCTGGCTAAGTTTCCGCACCCCAATCCGGAAGAACTGAAACATAATATCTTTAATTTATTATCCGGCAGCGGTTTCAGCGAAATTATTACCAATTCCCTTTCCGATTCGGCTTATTACGAAACCCCGGAAAACCCCGATGCGGAACTGGTTCGCATTTTAAACTACAACAGTCAGGATTTAGATGTGCTGCGCAAAACCCTGGTTTTTTCGGGCCTGGAAGTATTGCGCCGCAATATTAACCGGCGGCAAAAAGATTTGAAGCTTTACGAATTGGGTAAAGTATACCGGAAAGCTGATGAAAAATACAAGGAAGGCCAAAAACTGGCCTTGTTCTTAACTGGCAACGGAACGGCAGAAACCTGGCTGCAAAAATCGGATAAGGCAACTTTCCATTATTTGGCTGGCGTGGTGCAGCAGGTGCTGACAAAACTGGCCCGCCCCGATTACTCCTTGCAGGCGCTGCAACACCCTTATTTATCAGACGGCGTGGCGTACCTTAAAAATGACACGGTAGTGGCCGAACTGGGCTTGCTGGATGAACGGATTTGTAAAAAGCTGGATATTAAAGAACCGGTGTGGTACGCCGAGTTAAACTGGGATTACTTGATCCGGAATTATAAAAACCAATTGGTGTTCCGGGAACTGGCTAAATTCCCCGAAGTGCGCCGCGACCTTTCGCTGGTGATTGATCAGCTTATTACCTTCGAAGAAATAAAAACCATTGCCCGCCGGACAGAGCGGAAATTATTGCAGGATATTAACGTGTTTGATGTGTACCAGGGCGATAAAATAGAAACTGGGAAGAAAGCCTATGCCATCAGTTTTACCTTGCTGGACCCCAGCCAAACGCTGACTGACAAAGTAATTGATGCCACCATGAACCGCCTGATGCAGCAATTCGAAAAACAATTGGGAGCCCTTATCCGGAAATAAGAAATATATGGGAGCGAAAGAAGAACTGGAACAACTTACCCGGATAGAGCAAATGCTCACGAAACTGATTACGCGCTATCACCAGTCGCAGGCAGCCCTGGAAAAGGCCCGGCAGGAAATTCGGGAATTAGAAGATGCCGTTCAAAAAAAGGAAGAGGAAATAAAAAATTTTCAAAATAGAGATAATATCGCTAAAATTGTAAATACGATAGCAGCCGATGCTGCCAGCGCTACTGAAATAAAGCTGAAAATAAACGAATATATTAGAGAAATAGATAAGTGTATTGCTTATCTGAGAGATTGATATTCAGTGATTTGGTTATTTAATTATTAGTTGTATTTGCTTAATATACTTTGTTATTTATACCTATTTAGAATTTTGCCTTTATAGTATTACAACTAATTGCCAACACAAACACCGTATTACGTAACAGGATGAGTGAGTTATCTATAAAAATTCGCATAGCTGACCGAGATTATCCTATGCGGGTTACGGAAGAAGAAGAAGAAAGGCTGCGCATTGCCGGCCGGCTGCTGAACGAACGCCTGAAACTGTTCCGGGATCAGTTCGGGATTGACGATAAGCAGGATTTATTAGCCATGGTTGCCCTGGAGGTAGCCGCTGATAGCCTGCAAACGGTTAAAAGTGAGAAAACAGAGAAAAGTATTCTTACCGATAAGCTAACGCGCCTGGACCAACTTCTGACATCTCTTGGAGTAGATTAAACCGCTACAGGTAAGTAGCTAAGCTAATCTGCTGATTTCTTTTTTGGCTTTAATTTTTGACGCTGCCTTGGCTGCTATAATTTTAACTATAAAATTATAGTCATGACCACCACTATCTATATTGTTATTGCTGCCCTGGTTGCCCTGGGCATCGGAATCTTTATCGGCCGTAATTTATTGCGGCAGGTGTTTAAAAGAGAAGAAGATGAGGCCCGCGAAAAGGCCAGACTCATTATCCGGGAAGCCGAATTAAACGCCGAAAGCCTGAAAAAGGATCGCATTCTGGAAGCGAAAGAGAAATACCTTCGCCTGAAAGCTGAATTTGAAGAAGATGTTAATAAGAAAAAAAATATCATTATTCAGAATGAGAATAAAGTTAAACAGCGCGAGCAGCAGATAACCACTCAGGCCGAGCAGCTGAAACGCAAAGAAACCGAACTGAACACCCAAAAGGAACAACTGAATGCGCAATTAGAGGTAAATAAAAAGCGCAAGGAAGAAGTAGAAAAAGCACGCCTGTCGGTTATCGAACAGCTGGAGAAAATAGCGGCCCTGAGCGCCGCCGAAGCGCGTGAGCAACTCATCGAATCGTTAAAAAACGAAGCCCAGATCCAAGCCTCTTCTTACATTAAAGATGTAGTAGCCCAGGCCAAACTTACCGCCACCAAAGACGCCAAAAAAGTAGTGCTCGAAACCATTCAGCGGACTGCTGCCGAGCACGCCATCGAAAACTGTGTATCGGTGTTTAACATCGAAAGCGACGACATCAAAGGAAAAATAATTGGGCGGGAAGGCCGGAATATCCGGGCTTTGGAAGCTGCTACCGGTGTGGAAATTATTGTGGACGATACGCCGGAAGCCATTATTATTTCGGGATTTGACCCCGTACGCCGCGAAATTGCCCGCTTATCGTTGCACCGGCTCGTTTCGGATGGTCGTATTCACCCGGCCCGGATTGAGGAAGTTGTTACCAAAACGAAAAAGAATATTGACGACGAAATTGTGGAAATTGGCGAGCGGACCATTATTGATTTGGGTATCCATGGTCTGCATCCCGAACTGATTAAGATGGTTGGCCGTATGCGTTTCCGGTCGTCTTACGGTCAGAATTTGCTGCAGCACTCCCGCGAAGTAGCTAACCTTTGTGCTACCATGGCCGCGGAACTGGGCCTGAATGTAAAGCTTGCCCGGCGGGCGGGCCTGTTGCACGATATTGGGAAGGTAACACCCGAAGAACCGGAGTTACCGCACGCTATATTGGGCATGGAACTAGCTAAAAAATACAAAGAGCATCCGGATGTGTGCAACGCCATTGGCGCTCACCACGACGAAATAGAAATGACGGCCATGATCTCGCCTTTGGTACAGGCTTGTGATGCTATTTCGGGATCCCGCCCCGGCGCGCGGCGCGAAATAATGGAGTCGTACATAAAACGATTAAAAGAACTAGAAGAAACCGCCATTGCTTTCGAAGGAGTAAACCAGTGCTATGCCATACAGGCGGGCCGCGAATTGCGGGTAATGGTAGATGCCGATAATGTAACCGACGAACGCGCCCAGCAATTATCTTTTGATATTTCGCAGAAAATTGAAAAAGAAATGCAGTACCCGGGCCAGATTAAAATTACGGTAATTCGGGAAATGCGCTCGGTGTCTTACGCAAAATAAATTTTATTTCTACAATCAGAAACCTGTTTGTTCCGGCAAGCAGGTTTTTTTTATTTTTATGCGTTTACAAACGACGGTTACCGTAGCCTTTAAATAGGTTGTCTATTGGTAATCAGATGTTTCTGGTTTTAGTCCGAATTTTTTAGCTGGCATTTCATTTGTTTTTGAATCTAAAATGTCCCAATTTACCGCCTGATTTTAGTCTGGCAGAAAGTCGGCAGGGGAGAGGCAGGTGATAAAGTCAGAATATTTCTTTCTCCCGCCCATAGCCCTGCTACGACTTTTGCTCCCCTGGTTTAGTAACATGAAAAAGATAATTTTTGCTTTTGGCCTGGCCGGCAGTTTGGCAATTTTGGTTTCGGGTTGTACTTCGGTCTATATTCCCAACGTGCCCAATGTACCCATGTTTACGCAAAAGGGAGAGTTTAGCGGCGGGGCCCATACCACCTTAAAAGGCAATATTTCTTTTAATACTGCTTATGCCGTCTCGGACCATTTTGCAGTATTGCTGAACGGATCGACGATGAGCCGGGAACGCAAAAAGCAGGATTTGCAGCACCATCTGTTAGAGGCCGGCGGCGGTTATTATACTTCTTTTGGTCCGGATCAGCGTCGGGTTTTAGAAGTTTATACGGGTTTTGGCCGCGGCAGCAGCGAACGTGTGGAAAAGGAGAAATCACCCGAAGGCATTATAACGAGTGAACGCCGCGTAGGAAGTTTTAGTAAGTATTTTTTGCAAGTTAATTACAGTTCCAAAAGAAAGAAGTCTTTACGCCTGGTGGGGCACCAGTTTCCTTTAAATTATGGTACTGCTCTGCGGGCCAGCTATGTAAACATGAACCGGCATACCCTGAATGGCCTGGACAAACCCACCGAGGATAATATATTTCTGGAACCTATTTTTTATACCCGTATGACCTTAAGTCCAACCGTACAACTGCAATATACCAGCGGCAGTAATTTTGGGCTGCGTAACCGCAAGTTCCTCACCGCGGCACATTCGGTATTTAGTTTGGGCTGTGTTATAAACGTGGGTGGCCGTAAAGTAAACAATAGGGCCAATCACCCGGCCCGTATTCCCAAAAAGTAAATCAAGCCGACTCTATCCAGAAAGATAATTTTATAAACCTGCGGCTCTTGGCGGGAAAACGCCTGCAATAGAAACGCAAAGAAGAGGGTATTTACTTGTGGGGCTGTCACAAAGAACTTATCACCTGAAAGGGGTTCTGCCAAGCCAT
>JAQBNV010000674.1 GCA_028288395.1 Adhaeribacter sp.
GAATAAAACCGTGGATCCCGATTTACATAAGGGGCTTTGGCATGTTCCGGATTGCTCCAGTTAAACCGGGTTCCATCCATCATTTCGTAATCATCAATTAGAAGCTGAACAGGCGTATTTCCAGCCCAGTTATTGTAACCATTTGGTCCGTTAAATAAACCTTGACGGCCACCATCTTCCTGCTTGGCATTAATGAAATAACGAGCAAATAATAATTCTCTTTCACCACCACTTCTAGATAAAGAAGTATTCATGTAGTTTACCTTAGCCTGCTCAGCAGTAGCAGGAGCTGTAAGATCAAGTTGGTAACCATAACCTGACATATCTAATACAGCTTTGGCTGCATCTTTTGCTTTTTGCCAACGCTCCGTGCGATTTCCACTAACCAAAGCTACAAATTCTGGCTTGGCATAAGCCGCCATGGCAGAAGATTTTGCTTTCGCGGTATTAGCATCGTATAAATCGCTGGCTGCATATAATAAAATTCGGGATTTAAGTGCCAGTGCAGAAGCTTTGGAGGCTCGACCGGCAGCCATATTTTTACCATCAAGCAACTTAGCGGCTTCTTCAGCATCCTTCACAATAAAATTGATACATTCCTGCATCGTGTTACGAGGCGCCATGTAATCGGCTTCTCCCAATTCATAAGGACGATCCACCAGGGGCACACCACCATAATACCTAACTAATTGGTGATAAAAATACCCCCGCATAAAAAGGGCTTCCCCCTTCAGACGGTCTGCCAGGGTGGGGTTATCGAACTTAGGGGCTTCCAGGTTTTTAAGGGCCAAATTAGTAGCCCTAATCCTTGAATATAAGGAACCATAAGAAATCGGCCCATTAACCCAACCAATATCGGCTGGATTCGAGCGAGCCTCGGTAATAGTAGTAATACCACGGCCCGGGTGGGTAAAAATGGTTTCATCGGTTAAAGAGGCCAGCATCTGCTCGTTGAAGCCCCCTTGCCCCAACCCTGCGTATATTTCAGTTACGAAAGCCTCGGTAAGTCCGGCATCCATCCACACTGCAGCTTCAGGCACCTGGTCCAGCGGTTTTGTATTAACAAAGTCGTCGTTACAACTCGTAAACGTCATGGAGGTGACTAATGCAGCTAACAATATATTTTTGATCTTATTCATTTCTTTTAATACTTAACTAAATTTAGAATGTAACCGCTACACCGCCGCTAAGAATGCGCGATTGTGGATAATATTGCCCATTTTGATTATCAGTTTCAGGATCATACACTTTCATTTTATCGAAAGTTAATAAATTCAATCCATTCACATATACCCGCAAACCGCTCATTCCGGCTCTGCTGGTAAGTGTAGCGGGCAAAGTATAGCCTAATTCCAGGTTCTTTAAACGAATATAGTCGTTATCGCGAAGCCAGTAGGTGTTTCCACCAGAGTAGTACTGATCAGCACGGTTAGCAATGCGAGGATGTTCGCTGCTTGGGTTTTCAACTGTCCAACGATTGTCATGAATATACTGTAGGTAATTACCAATATTGCCCATCTCACCAGTACCTATGTACTGCTTAGCACCAGCTGCTCCCTGGAACAGGATAGATAAATCGAAGTTTCTAAAGGAACCACCAAGTACCAAACCACCCTGAAATGGTGGAATATTAGTAGCGTTAGTCCGTACGCGGTCGTCAGGGGTTATTTTACCATCATTATTATAATCTTTGTACTTCATATCGCCCGGACGTAGTTGGTTAACAATGGATTTATAATCAATAGGATTGGCGTCGATTTCAGCCTGATCTTTGAAAACACCATCATATTCATAAGCTACATAGCTAAACATAGGTCGGCCTGTGGAGCGTTGCCATTCCGGAGCG
This sequence comes from Adhaeribacter sp., assembly GCA_028288395.1. Lineage (GTDB taxonomy): Bacteria > Bacteroidota > Bacteroidia > Cytophagales > Hymenobacteraceae > Adhaeribacter. Next base: position 1,847 of record JAQBNV010000674.1, read on the forward strand.
CCTGGTGCTTCGTCCCAGAAAAGAATTTTATTTTGGGCGTAGCCACCGTTTACGCTAACGTTATATTTAAACTCACCTACCTGGTTGCGGTAGCCCACATTAAATTCAAACCCTTTGTTAGAAACCTCACCTATATTCTCCGGAGGAAGTGTTAAACCAGTACTTTGGGGTACCGAAGCATTCCGGAAGTAAAGAATGTTAGTACGCTTGTTCGAGAATACATCTAATTCTACGTTAACCCTGCCATCCAACATTTGTGCTTCTAAACCAAGATTAGCATTGGAAGCTACCTCCCAGGTTATAAAATTGTTAGGAATCCGGGTCTCGAATAATGTTTTAGTTTGGGTATTATTAATAATATAGTCTCTGAAACCGTAGGTGGACAAGTACTGATAAGTAGCCGGGGTGTTGGTACCAGGTAAATTTACCTGGTCATTTCCTAATTTACCCCACGAACCTCTTATCTTTAAAAGGTTAACTGCTGGAACGGCATTTTTAAAGAAGTCTTCTTCAGATACTACCCAGCCAGCCATTATACCCGGGAAAAATCCGTAGCGTTTTTCTTCCGGAAACATATCGGAACCATCATAACGCCACAAAAATTCAGCTAAGTATTTCTCCTTAAAATTATAGGCCGCCCGGCCAAAATAGTTAATACGAGCCTGTTCAAAAGCACCACCGCCATTGTTTCTTTCCAGATCACCGCCAGCAAATATCTGGTCGATGGCAGAAGAAATAAAATACCGTCGGAAAGCGTTAAAATTATCACCTTGAACGGTTTCACGGTTAGTACCAGCCAGTAAGGTAACGCCATGGTCGCCGAATTTACGTTCGTAATTAAGCACACCACCTAGCAATATATTTCGTTGGTTACTACTACTCTGACTCAAGCGGGGTTCAGGCTGTCCACGCTTACTCTGTACCAGGTTAGGCACACCATTGGCGTCAAAACCTTGGCCGCGCTCATATAAGAACCACGGAATCTCCCATCTTTTACCTCTGTTTAATTGCTGATCGATAGCTGCAGTTCCGGTAAATTTAAGTCCTTCTACTCCAGGAATTAAAATATCCAACGAACCATTGGTTTGGAAAAAGTCTCTTGTATCTCTGTCATAACCACTTAAGTCAGTAGTAATAACAACCGGGTTTTCACCGTTTTCAATATCCGGGCCCGGTAAACCATTAGGCCAGTATGCTTGCTGCTGTGGTTTACCCCGCATTTGCATCCGGAAAATTGATCCGGCGCCCCGGGTTGGGAAGGAGCGCGCTTCTTCACGACCCAGTAAACCTATGCTAGCCTTAATATATTTGTTGATGGTAGCATCCAGGTTAACCCGCAGGTCATATTGCTTGTAGCCGGTAGCCGAATTTTTGTAGTATCCATCCTGATTCTGATAACCTAATGAAGCTAAATATTTCAGGTTATCGGTACCACCAGTTACCTGCATGTTATGCCGGGTTTGCGGGGACCATGTTTTCAAAGTGGCTTTGTACCAATCAGTATTAGGATGATCCCAGGGATCAGAACCATTGCGGTACAATTCTATGTCAGCGGGAGAATAAGGTGCTTTTCTCTCGGTACCATTCGGCCTTTTATAAATACCAGTAGTTTTAAAGGCTTCAGTTGCAGCAGCCCATTCGGATACCGGCAATTCGTAAACGTTCAAATCATTCAGCATGCTGGTATATTCAGCGGCATCAGTCAAATCCGGAATTACTGTTGGTTGGGAGAACCCTTGGTTAAAATCATAGGAAAGCTGTGGTTTGCCAGTTTTACCGCGTTTAGTGGTAATTAAAATTACTCCGTTTGCTGCCCGGGAACCGTAAATAGCAGCGGCAGCATCTTTCAATACTGTAACACTCTCAATATCATTAGGATTAATCCGGTCTAAACCACCGGTACGGCCGGGTATACCGTCGATTACAATAAGAGCACTGGTATTATTTAGGGTATTAGAACCCCTGATACGAATGGCGGAACCATCGTACCCCGGCTCACCACTGCGATTTACCGCCACTACGCCCGGCAGACGGCCAGCCAGCGAATTAGATAAATTAACAGTAGGTGATTTAACTAAATCTGCGCCTTTTACAGCGGCCACCGAACCGGTTACGGTTTCCTTCTTCTGGGTACCATAACCTACTACTACCACTTCCTGCAATGATTTAGCATCCGGCGTTAAGCCAAGATTTACGGTAGTGCGATTATTTATAGCAACTTCCTGGGTTTGATATCCAATAAAAGACACAACTAAAGTACCCGTACCGGAAGGTACACTCAAAGAATAAGTACCGTTTGCATCGGTAGCTGTACCATTTGAAGTTCCTTTTAAAAGAACGGTTACTCCTGGTAAGCCCTCGCCGTTTTCGGAACTAATCTTTCCTTTAACAGTAAGACCCTGCGCCTGCGCTCCGGTCACTGCGAGAAAGACAAGTTGAAGTATCAGTAAATACTTCAACCTTGTAAGTAAAGGATGTTTCATAATTGAATTGTTTGGGTTTGGTGGAAACTAATTGGTAAATAAAAAAAAGAAATATTTAAATAAAATCTGTATGCTTTCGTCTTATTTTAAGACTAAATTTTTAAAAAAATAACTAATTTTTGTGGATTTTCGAACTAAAATAAAGACCAATTTATGGAGTAAAATCTGACAATCAAGCCATGGGTAAAAAATTTATATTCTGTATACCTACTAATAATAATCATTATAACAATTATAATTTTATTCGAATTTTAGTGAAAATTTATAAATTTATTAGGTAACCTAGAAAACTATTATCAACAAACCAGTCTTACTGGTTATATTTTCAAATAATAACTTACTGTGTTTAGGAATTTTAAAGCAATCAGCGGAAAGAACAACATCCTTGCTGCGAGAAATTATTTAGATGATTATTCAGAATTATAAGGTAAAAAGCTGTGTGAGCGTAAAGGTTTAATACTTCCTGAAAAAAGTAAAGTTGTTAAAACGACACTTGCAATCTGCAACCATTAACAAGCAAACACGAATATTACATGCAAACTTATACCCTACGCGCCGCAACCGCTTCTGATTTACCTAGCCTAACCCATTTGGCAAATGAATATATTTACGAAAGGCTTTCGGAGTCCGAGCGAGCGATGGGGTTCCTGACCGGGCGGTTTGATCTCCCTGCCATAGAAAAAATGGTAAACTCCGCAACCAGCATAGTGGCATGTGTTGATAAGGAGTTGGTGGGCTTTGTGATAAATTCTAAATTAACTGCAGCAGAATACCCGCCTTTGTTACAAGCCATGATCCAGATTTTCCCGGAACTCCACTACCAGGGTCGGCCTCTTACGGCATATAAATATTTTTTCTACGGGCCCGTACTGGTAAGCAAATCGCACCGGGGCAATAGCTTACTATCCCGCATGTTCCGCCAAACCATAGCGTTTCTTCAGCATCAGTTTGAGTTAGGAATAGCTTTTATTCACATCCACAACCACCATTCGCTTAATATCCATACCAATTATCTCGGCCAGGAGGTAGTCGGACAATTTTCTTTCCAGACAGATATATATCATATCCTGGTTTTCCCGCTAGCCGATTCCGGTAAATAAATTATTATGGCATTCCCGGACATCAAAAATAGAACTTTAGCAAAAATACCGCACTAGAGGATAAAAGGGCCGTTGTTACTTGTTTTGCTTAACCACTTGCCCGTCAAAAGACGCATTTAGGGCGGCTTTGCGTAAGTCCTAAAAATATTCTGTGCGTAGTGGTGCTAAGAGAATAAAAAAAGCATGACAGCATAACGGTTCGGATCGGGCATATAAACCATGCTTATATTTTGGTTTGGGCTTATATTCATAAATGAAAGCATGCTAAGTAGGTAGTAAGTTATAGGTTGTACGTTTTCAGATCTTTGTTTACTAGGTAATTATATTAAAACAAACTTATATTTAATTATGACTTAATACTTAATATCTCTGTTCTAATCAAACGACCTGATTCAATATTTTACCAGGGTTGCCGGCAATAATTTTTGCTACCTTACAGCAGATTTTATTTTTTTTGCATTCGCGCTAAAAAATTCAAGTTTGTTTTCCTTCATATTGGGTACCATACATTTTTCCATGAAAAAAAATCGATTAATAATTCTGCTGCTAACGCTTTGTTTAACGGGTATCAGTAACCTTACCAGGGCGGTTTCTTTACCGGCTATATTCTCCGACCACATGGTGCTGCAGCGAAATGCCGAAATTACCATCTGGGGATGGGGAAACCCCGATGAAGAAATTACTATTACAGGCAGTTGGGATCAGAAAGCGGTAAAAACCAAAGCGAGTAACCTGGCCCAATGGCAAATAAAATTAAATACACCAAAGGCCGGTGGCCCTTACACTTTAAAAATACAGGGTTATAACACGGTAAATATTTCCGATATTTTAATGGGCGAGGTATGGCTTTGCTCTGGCCAGTCCAATATGGAATGGACCACCCGGGCCGGAATTGATAATGGGCCACAGGAAATTCCGAAGGCCAATTATCCGGCTATCCGTTTTTTTAAGGTGCCA
>JAQBNV010000670.1 GCA_028288395.1 Adhaeribacter sp.
TAATGCACCGGCTAATCCGGGTTTGCAGTTGCTTCCTCCGCTGGTTAGCATCCGGTATGGTTATCGCCAGAGCAATGCCGCAACCATTACACCCGACCAATTTGAGGTAACCTTGAACTACGCCAAATTCAATCCGGCTGACTCTACGGTGGGTGTAGAACTTACCCGAAAGCCGGCGCAGGTGCATGAGGTACTGGTGCAGCCTACGCGGGTAAAATTAATACCTGTTCCATAAGATGCTTAAAGTAGGGATAACCGGTGGTATTGGTTCGGGTAAAACAATTATATGCCGGGTTTTTGCCTTATTTGGGGTGCCGATTTATGACTCGGACTTTCGGGCAAAATGGGTAATGCAGCATGATACCTGGTTGCAGGAGGAACTTAAAAAAGCTTTCGGCGAAAAAATCTACGGGCCCGACGGGTCGTTGGACCGTCCTTATCTGGCTAGCCTGGTATTTAATAATCCGCCAAAACTAACCCTGCTAAATAGCCTGGTGCATCCCCGCGTAAAAGTTGATTTTACCAATTGGCTTACCTTGCAACACAATCAGCCTTATATTTTAAAAGAAGCGGCCCTGATGTACGAAAGTAATGCGTATAAACAGGTGCACAAAGTTATTACGGTAAGTGCTCCCTTGGAAGTGCGCCTGACCCGGGTACTGCAACGCGACCCGCACCGGCAGGCTACTGATGTTAAAGCTATCATAGATAAACAACTCTCCGAAGCAGAACGGCAGCGTCGCGCTGATTTTATCATTTTCAACGACGATCAGCAGCCGGTTATTCCGCAAGTGCTGGCCTTACACCAAATACTACTGCATATAAATCAGTAACCAGCTAACCTGCCTGAATAAAAAAAGCTATTGCGAAAAATGCCGTTAAGACAGATTCTCTGTTTACATAAAGTTAATATTTTAATATAACTTAAAAATTGTATTCACGCCAAACCTATAGGCTGAGTTAAAGTATTCCCGTTTTAAGAATAAACATTTAAATATCACCTTGGCCAAATAACCTATGTGACTGTATTATCTTAATTTAAAAACCGATAAAATTTTAAATCCCTTTACCCGTACAGTGTATATTTCGTTGGTGAAAGGATATGGCTTGGGATGCCAGCGGTATTCGGTTAAAAAATAAGTAGCTTCTTTCAAAGGCACCGACTTAAATCTGACCCGGTCTTTTTCCGGGAGAATAAACGTATTTAACCGGCCAGGTGCATTGGCACTATAATATTTAATTACCGCACTACTATCCTGTGTTAAAATATATTCCAGTCCTTGGCGGTACGACAAGCCCCAGTAATCCCGCTCAAAATTCTTTTCTACGGTCTTGCCTCTTATAAAACTAAAATATACATTCTGATTTGGGTGATACACGATCATAAACCAGCAGGAATGAATAAAAGTAATGCCCAAAACAAGCGCCAATACTAATTTACTATATCGGGCGGGCGCCGGTCTTTTAAAGGGGAAATGCCAAATGGCTTCTATACCGATAAGACTAATCATCAAAAAAGAGAAGTAAACAAAATAGAGGTGCCGCCAGCCATCGTATAAAACGGAGTTCATAAAAATTACCGCCGCGAGTGGTACAAATAAAAAGAGCATATAAGCCAAATCATGTCGGTAAACCTTTTGAAAGTTTGGCACAATTGGTCTAAAAAATCGGTAAACTATAAAGCCTAGTCCTGTTAAGAAAAGGCCTGTATAGGCCAAAGGGGTAGTAATAAAAATCCAAACCGGAATATAATGCCAGGGCAGATCGGTGGATGGTACAGCTTGGCCTAAATAAAGAACGGTTTCCTGCCAGCGAAAACGCTTCATGTTTTGGAAAATTTGAATGAACCGGCTGAATGGGTCTTCCCACAGGTAAGGCCAAAGCATAATAATAAAAGGCATTAGCAGCAACACATAAGCCAGGAAATAAGAGGCATAAACTCGGAAAATACCTTTGTTTCGGTAGATTTCCTGCAAAACCAACACACCGGTTATAAAAGGCAGTAGTACTCCCATTATCCGGGTATCAATAGCCAGTGCACAGGCGAAAGCATGAAATAAAGCTGTTTTGAAGGATGGCGCTTTCAGAAACCGGATTAGGGTGTAAGCACTGATAATCATAAAGCTGAGGAATGGAATATCTTTGGAGTTGTAAAAAGCTTCTCCGAAAATCCGGGGGCTTAATACCAGCATAACACATCCCAGCAACGCAAAGAACATATTTTTAAACCTTTCGCGACAGAGTAAATAAAAAAAGATAACACCTACGTAAAATAGCAAAAAGGTTAAAAGGTGCCGAATCAAGAAAGTCTCCTGCCAGGTATTAATACCGAGAATGCTTTTGAGGATAGCCATCGGCAACAATACTGTTACTCCATGATCTGCATCTATATAAGTGTGCAAGGGCGGAACGTTCTGTAGCCATTCGTATCGCGTTAGATATTGAGGAGCTATTAACTCTACTAAATATTTAAGAGAAACCAAACCAGTTTCCAGTTCAAAAAATTCATCGAAGGAAACTCCGAAATCAGGATAAATCAATACCCCGCCAAATAAAAGCAAACCAAAAAAAAGTAAAAGCACCAGCTTGGGAGCGTAAGACTGGAAAGAAGGCATAGATAAGTAAATGATTTTGATTTAATATTTTACTTCTGTAAAGACTCTCAAAATTGGCAGTATTAAAATTAAGAAACACCAGAATAAAATGATTTTTCCTCAGTTATTACATATGCTCTACCAAGGCATATCTAGTATTAATTTTAATGCCAATAAAAAATGTACTCATGATTGTTCTTCTGCTGAGTGGCTGTATGATATATACTAGCCTGTTAAAGCCTTCTGCCGGATCTCTGCTGGTATAATGTCTTTTGCTAAGACTGACTTATTAGTGTTCTAAAGCTTTATTTTAAGTTTAATGGGCCTAATTCTTTTAAGGTATTAATATAAAGTCCCCACTTTTCTAGACTACATCAAAGTCAATATTCTAAAATAAAAATAGCTTCGCTCATTTATACTATATATTAAAGTCATAGATTATTTTGTCTTTTTGCTCCCTCGCCTCCACACCAAAAGGTTCATTAAACAAGCTATGCAAGAGAAATCTATTTCTATGACGCTAGCTTATTTCAAAAATCCTCCAAGAATGTTTACTCCCCTATAGAAGCTGGCTTTTTTGGTACTCCTATAAAAGTAATGACAGGTTGTAATTAGCGACAAAGAAACGAATAGGCATCAAGTGCCTCTGTGCACTTATGGAGAAGGAGAGGGCTTTTCTCACCAACCTGGCACATCTTTGCCTAAGCGTGCAGAAGAACCTCTCGGCATGATTGGTATCTTTCTTTTTAGCAGTGGCCACATGCCTTTCCGGCGGTATCACCCCTTTATATGCCTGCCAGTCGCCGGTAAAGAAGGTTGCCCGCTGTTTATAATGCGCCGGCACGTTTTGCCACAGCCCCTTTGCTCCCGCGGTACCTCTATCTCCTAGGGGAAGAGCCACTATCTGCCGGTCCTGAGCTATCCACAGCCATTGCTTATTAGCTTTGAAGCCCACAAAACGCCACAACTCGTCGCTCTCGCACTCATAGCAACTCAGCCGGATTAGGGCTTGGGCAGCGACATCAGCATTTAAATCCTGTGGCACTTGGCTGAAAAGCTCGTCCATGTAGCGGTAAAGGTGGTAAGCCGATATCTCCAATACGCGGCAAATGCCCGCTAGCGATATCCGCTCCAGTAGAAGCAACTCAATGTGCTTTTTCTGCTCCTGGCTGAGGTTGAGATTCTGCCGCTCAAAAACAAACTGCTTGGAGCAGTCTTTGCATTTTCCTCTGGCTTTGCCGTAATAGGTTCTCCCGTTTTTAACTATATTCACGCTGCCCAAGTAGTAACATGATTTGTTCATGATGGTAAAAGTTGTTCGCACTCCTTCTACCGCTACTGCGGTCTTTTTCGTTATATCATTACTTCTACTGGACTACCTATTATTTTA
>JAQBNV010000675.1 GCA_028288395.1 Adhaeribacter sp.
ATTACCCGTACCAGGCCGCCTAAAAGCACTTTAGGTTCTTCTTTAATAATGGTTAAACCTTTCATTAACTCTGCTGCCCGAGCGCCGGCATCGGTATTCTTAGATTTGAATTTATCCCGGTTTAAAACTAAGGCAAAAAAGCCACCAACCAGTACCCAGAAAATAGAGCTCCACATGGTGTTGATATACCCTAAATGCTGAATAGCCCAACTCGAATAATAAGCACCCAATACATTTAAGCCACCGGTAAATACAAACCAGAACCACCCCACGGCGCGACCCAGCTTTTGTTGCGGACTCCGGTAGGTTATCCAGACCAGAAACGAATAGGCAAACAACGGGTAGCCAAAGCCCCGCAAGGCGTAGGTAAAGAGCATAATCGGGAAGTTCAGATTAGTCATGCCGTAGCCTACAAAACCAATAGTGCCAATAATATAGAGGAGTAATCCCATGGCCATGGTTTTCTTGGCGCCGTACCCTTCGGCCAATACGCCCGAAAACCACGACGAAATAGCAATGGTTATGCCGTAAACCGTAAACAACAAAGCCGACTGTTGAATAGACATGCCATGCTCCAGCAGGTACGGGCTTAACCAACCTTGCTCCAGTCCATCGCCCATCATAAATATTAAAATACCTAAATAGCCCCAGCCCAATTGGCTCGGAATGCCAGCTTTGGCCAGTAAAGATTCGTCGGCCCTTGTTTCTGAATTCATGTTTGATTTAATTATGACTTAAAAATTGTGGTGGATACTTTTACGGGTGCGCTTTAATGTACAATTTATACTGTTATCTCTCGAAATTAATACCCAGGATTCTGTGTTAGATTTCCACTGCTGGCATCAATCTGTACTTGTGGTATCGGGAATAATAAATCTGTTTCACTAAAAGTATAGGGCAAGGCCGATGCGGCATTAGGCTTATCGCCGCCGACATTTTTGGCGGACATTACTGCCATGACTTTTCCGGTTCTAACCAGGTCGAACCAACGTAAATTTTCAAATGCAAACTCAACGCGCCGCTCCTTTAAAATGGCCTCCAAAAATTGGTCTTTAGTGGTTAATCCGGTCATGGTTAAGGCGGTGCTGGGCTTCACGCGGGTATGAACCTGGTTTAATAAATTAAGCGCAGTTTGGCTAGGAAAGGAGAGTTCATTAAGGGCTTCGGCTTTCATCAGCAGAATATCGGCGTAGCGTAATACCACAATTCTAATATTAATCGTATTGTCGGTATTGACATTCTCATTATGAACTTTAGGACTCGAATACGTACGAATATTGGTGGTATCTACAATAGCGTCTAACCGGGGATCGTTTTTAAACGTCTCCATAAAATCACGGGCGGCGGTGTTGTTATAATCGTGATTCACATTTAAATAAGGAAATCCTTCCGAATTAGTGCCGCTTTTAAAATCAACTTTTAAAATTACTTCATTGCTTTTCTTCGCGTATTCGAATATGCCCGCATAATCAGCATTCAGAGAGTACAGGTTAGAATTAATTACCCGGTCGGTATATTCTACTACTTTTGGGTAATCTTTCCGAACCAAATAAACCCGGGCTAACAATCCGAACGCGGCACCTTTCGTAATCCGGCCGTCGTTGGCCGCATTTACCGTTGCCGGTAAAACTTCGGCCGCCTCGGTCAAATCCTTAATTATTTGATTGTAAACCTCTACTAAAGGCGTTCTGGTGTGGTTTATCGACGCAATAGGGTCGGTTGTTTCTTCAATTACCAAAGGCACATCGCCCCAAATCTGTACGAGGTAAAAGTAAGTTAATGCCCGAATAACCTTCACTTCCCCTTTCCGGGCTCCTTTCACTGTCTCGTCCATTGTAATACCGTCTATTCTGTTCAGCACAATATTTGCCCGCTGAATAGTAAGATAGGAATTATGCCAGAAAACATTTAATCGGTCATTGGCCGACGTTAAATTAAAATTATCAAAATCGGCATAGGCGCCACCGGCCGGAGTAGTGGCAAAGTCGTAGGTATTATCGCTCCGGACTTCCGCAAAATGATCCAGATACCCGGGACGCACGCTCGTTTGCAGCCCGTCGTAGGTGGCTATTACCGCTTGCTCTATATCCGAGGCGGTATTATAAAAATTATCTACACTGTTTTCGGCCAATGGCTTTAAGTCGATGTAGGATTCGCAGGAGATCAAAGCAAAGAAAGAGGTTATATAAAAGAGATATTTCATGATTTTTCAGATATTTAGAAGGAAACATTGATACCAATAGTGGAGGTTTTACTTACCGGATAGTTACCGAATTCTTCACCAGGCGTAAGGGCACTGCCGAAATTACTGGACACTTCGGGGTTATAGCCGGAATATTTTGTCCAGGTGAATGGGTTTAACAGGGAAGCGTAAATGCGTACCCGGCTGATATGCAGTTTACCAGTGAGGGTACTGGGCAAGGAATAACCCAGAATTATTTCGCGCATTCTAATAAAAGATGCATCTTCTATCTGCCAGCTGGAGGCCCGGGTATGGGTAGAGGAACCTACTCCCCAAACCGGCCGGGGCGCATCCTCGTCTAAATAAACCGACAAATTATTGCCCCAGGCTTCGGCTAAATAGCGGTGCATGGTATTTATAACCTGCATGCCCTGTTGGGTGTAAACATTGGCCGACACATCAAAGCCTTTCAGGCGATAACTGAAATTTAAACCGATTTGGTAATTCGGATTGTTATCGCCTAAAATCACCCGGTCATCGGCATTAACTACCTTGTCGCCGTTGGTATCCTGGTAAATAAAGTCGCCAACTTTCTGGTTGCCTAATTTGGGGGTAGCGGCTAATTGATCAGTAGATGCAAATTTCCCGAGCACTTGGTATCCGAAAAAGGCGCCTACCGGATGACCAATTCTGGTAACATGGGAGCCACTTAAACCACCGGAAGATATGATTTGCTCTTGACCAGGACCTAAGGCCAACACTTTATTCCGGTTAGCCGAGAAGTTCAACCCAAAAGTAAAATCACCCTGACCCAATTTACGGTCGGTGGAAATGGCTAACTCCAGGCCCCGGTTTTGTAGCTCACCTATGTTTTGCAGGGAGGTGCTATACCCCGAGGAGGAAGGAACCGGTACATTTAAAAGCAGTTCGGTTCTATGGGAATAATAATAGTCGGTGGTTAAAGTATAATATTTTAAGAAAGTTAAATCAAACCCTACGTCAATGGTTTTGGTTTTTTCCCAGGAAAGGTTGGGGTTAGGAGCCGTACTGGGAAATAAGCCCGATTGTACAACATCGCCGATGGGATATTTACCGTTGGTGGAAAGTAAAGCAATAGAGCCGTAATAAGGAATATCATTGTTACCGGTTATGCCATAACTTGCCCGTAATTTAAGGTCGTTTACAAAATCATTCTGAAAAAAGTTCTCTTCCGACATCCGCCAACCTACCGAAACCGAAGGAAACAACCCCCATTTGGTATTGCTGCCAAATTTTGAAGAGCCATCGGCCCGCAGGGTTGTAGTAAGTAAATATTTCCCCTGGTAGTTGTAGGAAGCCCGGCCAAAATAGGACAATAAACTCCATTCTCTTTGGTCTTCCGAACTATAGCGTTCCTGGGCAGTATTAATCGTTCTTACATTATCGGTAGCAAAGTTTCGCCCTTCGGCAGTGGCATCTTTACTTACTTCTTTCTGCATGCTGCTACCCAGCAAAAAGTTAAAATTATGCTCGTTGTTAATGTTTTCGGTATAGGCTAAAGTATTATCCCACAATATATTGGCCGAATTAGAATTAAACACCGAACCATAGTTAAAGAAAGTAGTGGGGGCCGGCTCCGTGCGGTAACTCAAAGATTTGGGGCGATAGTATTTTCTTTCGTAATAATTAAGATCGGCCCCAAAAGCAGTTCTAAAAGTGAGTTTACTCGTAATATCGTATTCGACATTACCGTTAAAAATCGTCCGGAATTGGTTCATCCGGTTATCCACCAAATTGGCCAAGGCCAGCGGGTTTTGAAATTGTACTACATTCGACTCGCCACTCCACAGGGTTTGAAATAATTTATCTACCGCGTAAGTGCCATCCTCATTGTAAGCCGGCAATTCGGGATGCTGCATTAAAGTACCAATAACCAATCCTTCATCGCCCCAGTTTTTCTCAGAACGGGCCAGGTTATTATTTATAAAAGTAGGGTTTACATTTATGCCAAGGCGCAGCTTATCACTTAATTCGGTGTCCAGGTTTAGCCTTACGCTCACTTTTTCTATGCCGGAATTAGGAATTATACCTTCCTGATCAAGGTAATTGGCCGAAATAAAATACCTTGATTTTGCCGTGCCACCGCTAACCGACAAGTCATAATTTTGTACCTTGGCAATCCGGTAGAACTCATCCTGCCAGTAGGTATTGGTTAATCCTGGTTCACCATTAATATAAGGAAGCATGTAGGCCGGGTAGCGATCATCAATATTTCTTCTGTTTAAAGGATCGGTTGCTTTGTTTCTCACGGGATCTTTGCTAATCCAGCTTAAATCACGGGCTAGCTTAGTATAATTTGCATGCTCATACGCATCCATCACATCTACCTGCTTAGCTAATTGAGCAACGCCCCCGTACGCATTAAAACTTATAGTGGGTTTTTCGCTGAAGGCACCTTTTTTAGTAGTTATAATCACTACCCCATTGGAACCCCGAGACCCGTAAATAGCGGTAGCCGCAGCATCTTTTAATACCTGAATACTTTGGATATCACTGGGGTTAATTGAATTTAAAGGGTTTAAAGAATAATTGAAATTATCATTTCCCTGGTCCGTACCCGCGGAGAGCGGCAAACCATCAATTACATACAAGGGCTGGGTACCACCCGTAATTGACCCTACGCCGCGGATATTAATGGTCATGCCGGCACCCGGCGCCCCATTGCTCTGCGCAATGGCCACCCCCGGAATTTTACCGGTCAGGGCTTGCTGGAAGTTTACCACCGGTCTGTCTACCAACTCTTTGCTGTCGATGGAGGCCACAGAATTAATAATATTTTTTTTACTTTCTGTTCCATACCCCACTACCACTACTTCCTCCAAACTTTTTACGTCGGTAACCAGGGTTACATTCAGGTTGGTAGCATTACCAATTACCACCTCTTTGGTCCCATAACCAATATAGGAAAATACCAATACCCCGCCATTATCCGGCACCTCTAAAGAAAATTTACCTCCTGTATCGGTAGAGGAACCAACCGAGGTACCTTTTAAGACTACGGTAACACCTATTAAAGGCTCGCCGGCTTCAGAGGTTACTTTACCGGTTACCGGCCTGGCTACTACTTTAAATTTTGGGTATAATGTATTATTGTGATTTAATACCGCCAACTCATTTTTATTAATTAAGCTGTAGGCAAATTCCGCTGTTTTTGCCGGAGTGGCGGAGAGTATATCGGCAAAGCTAATAATAGCAATACCAGACATTAAGCTAAATCTAAAAGCTTTGATCCGATGACCATAGTAACATTTTTTCATATTAATTAATATTTTGATTTAGAAGAATAGAATAAGGCAGTTTACAGGTTAAAAAAATAACTAAAAGCTATTTTGGATTTGCTCATATAAGGAGAGGTAAGCTGGCAAGAAAATCTTTTAAATTTTAAACTACTACTTCAAATAAACAAAATAAAAGTTAATTAAACTATATTAAACATAACTTAAACAAAATGAAAGCACATAAATGTTAAATTTTGAATTATTTATGTCTACTTTTGAAACTTATTAAACAAAAACATAAATTATTTAAAATTAAAATAAAGATAATTTAACATTTTGAAAGCTTAGTTATGTTTTTGTTAAGCTTTATAAGCCTAATGTTAAATGTTGATTAATGATTTATATAAGGG
>JAQBNV010000014.1 GCA_028288395.1 Adhaeribacter sp.
GTCCTACTTTAAAAGGCTAAACAATGGTTTAGCCTTTTTTTTTACAAAAATATCCCGTAATAAAAGTTAAGGGTTTATTACTTTTAGACTTTCATTTTACAATAATAAGAGCATGTCGGTAGTTCCTTATAAAGATGCCCAGGCCGGTAAGAAATCGCAGGTAGCGCAAATGTTTAACAGCATTGCCGGAAAGTACGATTTTTTAAATCATTTTTTAAGCGCTGGTATTGATATTTACTGGCGCAAGCAAGCCGTTAAAGTTATGGCGCAAAATAAGCCGGCTTTGCTGCTGGACGTTGCGACCGGTACCGGCGATTTTGCCATCGAGGCCCTGCAGCTTAACCCGGATAAAATAATTGGGGTGGATATTTCGGAAGGCATGTTGGCGGTAGGGCAACAGAAGATAATTAAAAAGAACCTGACCGGTAAAATAGAGTTACAGGTTGGCGATTCCGAAAATTTAGCTTTTGCCGATAGTACTTTCGATGGCACCATGGCGGCTTTTGGCGTGCGCAATTTCGAGAACCTGGTAAAGGGCCTGAGCGAAATGCACCGGGTATTAAAACCGGGAGGCCGGATTGTGGTACTGGAGTTTTCCAAGCCGCAGGCTTTTCCGTTTAAGCAGGTTTACAATTTTTACTTTAAACAAATATTGCCCGTATTCGGTAAGCTTATTTCTAAAGATCAGGCCGCTTATACGTATCTGCCTGAATCGGTGCAGGCGTTCCCGGACGGGCCGGAGTTTGTTAATATTTTAAAGCAAGTAGGATTTAAAGATACAAAATGGCATTCCCTTACCTTCGGCATCAGTTCCATTTACACCGGTTTAAAGTAATTTTTGTCTTCTCCTTAATGGTAGGATTATTGGCTACGGGTTTTACTTCCTGGGCCCAGGACAAAAAATATATCCAGAAAAATTTATCGAACCACGATGATAAAACCATGCACTATGGTTTTTACCTGGCGGTTAACACCTCACGGTTTACCATCAAACATTCCGATTATTACGTTAACCGCCTCCGGGATTCGATAGCGGTTAACCCTAAATTTTACCCGGGCTTTGCCATTGGTTTTGTGCTTAACCGCCGTATTACCGATTTTATTGACCTGCGTTTTTTACCCGGAGTTAGTTTTTACTCGCGCGGCGTGGAATATAAAACCAGTAGCAAAACCGTAATGCAGGAGCTGGGTGCCACTTCCATAGAACTTCCCTTGCTGTTTAAATTAAAATCTTTGCGCCGGGGCAATATTCGCATGTATTTTGTGGGCGGCGCCAAAGCAGGAATAGATATTGGTAATAAGAAAAAAGCCAATGCCAGTACCGAACTGGAAGTAAATAACCAGGATTTTGCTATCGAGTATGGCGTTGGACTAGATATGTTTTACCCGTTCTTTAAATTTGCACCGGAATTACGTTTCTCTAATGGTATTATTAATCGCTACGCGCCGGGCCTGAATCCGTATAGCCGTAGTGTACAGGGGGTGTGGTCTAATACCGTTACACTTTACCTAAACTTCGAAAATTAACCATGAATAAAATTGCGCTGATAACCGGGGCCACGTCCGGTATCGGGCGGGCTACCGCGCGGTTACTCGTTCGCCATGGATTTGATATTATTGCTACCGGCCGTCGTACTGATCGCCTGCGCGAACTCGAAACTGAAATTACCGGGGCACGGGTTTTAACGCTGGCTTTTGACGTGCGCGATAAAGCCAGCGTAAAAGCAGCCATTAGCAGCCTCCCCGCCGATTGGCAACAAATTGATGTTTTGCTGAATAATGCCGGTAACGCCCACGGTTTGTCTCCCATCCAAAGCGGCGACGAACAAGACTGGGAAATGATGCTGGACATCAATGTAAAAGGGCTGCTCTATGTATCCAAAGAAGTTATTCCGCTGATGATTGGCCGTCAGCAAGGTCATATTATCAATATTGGCTCCGTGGCCGGCAAAGAAGCTTACCCCAACGGTAATGTGTATAATGCTTCTAAGTTTGCGGTGGACGCACTCTCGCAGGGCATGCGTTTTGATTTAATTAAAGAAGGAATAAAGGTTTCGGAAATCAATCCGGGTCTGGTACAAACAGAGTTTTCGGAAGTACGCTTTAAAGGCAATAAAGACCGCGCCGAAGCGGTTTACAAAGGTTTTAAGCCGTTGGTAGCCGAAGATATTGCCGACCTGATTTTATTTATGGTGACGAGGCCGCCCCACGTAAACCTGGCCGAAGTGTTAATATTTCCGGCTGCCCAAGCCTCGGCCACCGTAGTGCACAAAGCCTGATTCCTAAGCCCATGCAGTTCCAGGGAATTAAAGAAACCTGCCTTTATGTACAGGACCTTGCGCGCACCAAAGCGTTTTACCACGATAGGCTAGGCTTTGCGCTGATTGGTGAGGTACCCGGCCTACATGTTTTTTTCCGGGTGGGTTCGTCGGTTTTGTTGTGTTTTATGGCAGATGCTGCGCAACATAGCAAAATATTGCCGCCGCATTACGGCCAAGGTAACCTGCACCTGGCTTTTGAAACCATAGCGGCCGACTACGAAGCCCGTAAAGCTGAAATAGAAGCCTTGGGTATTCCGATTGAACTGGAATATGATTGGGGCCGGGGCTTTCGGTCTTTTTACTTCCGCGACCCCGACGGTCACCTGCTGGAAGTAGTTATGGCCGGCATGTGGGATGCTAAAATGGATTAAGAAAGAAATTTAAAAAGCCGGCGTGTAATTAGCCCGCCCGCGAATAGCGCTTTTTTAATTTATCTGATTATCTTCTTTCCGCACAAGAATTCAGCTCTTTTCGCGCGCTATTCCTGCATCGATCGTCTTTTTACCATGCCCCCGGTAGTATCATCAATACTATGCTGAAACAGGAAAGCTTTCGGATCGATCCGGGTAATTTCACTGCGTAATGAAGGCAATTCCAGGCGCGTAACCACAGTAAATATAATGTCAATCTCCAGGTTGCGATCGCCCCGCTTGCCAAAACCTCTTTTCCCGCGGTAAATGGTAACGCCCCGCCCCAGATGTAAAGTGATGCTTTCCCGTATTTCTTCGCTCTGGTCCGATACAATCGTAACGCCTATGTATTGTTCGATACCCTGCACCACAAAGTCGATCATTTTAGAAGCGGCAAAATAAGTCAGAACAGAATACAAGGCGATATCGAGGGCCAGGAAAAACGCGGCCGCAGCAAATATGATGATATTAATAAGCAGAATAAAGTCACTTATTTTTAGCAAAGGCGATTTTTTGTTTACCAATATGGCAGCAATTTCGGTGCCGTCCAGTACGGCCCCGCCCCGGATGGCCATCCCAATTCCGGTTCCAAGAAACAGCCCCCCGAAAATAGCCGTAAGTAGTTTATCGGATGTGATATCCGGGAATTCGACCAGGGCCAAACAA
Source organism: Adhaeribacter sp. (assembly GCA_028288395.1). Taxonomy (GTDB): domain Bacteria; phylum Bacteroidota; class Bacteroidia; order Cytophagales; family Hymenobacteraceae; genus Adhaeribacter. The sequence continues at coordinate 3,398 of JAQBNV010000014.1, forward strand.
AGCGCTAGGCCACCGATGGCTAATATACTTTTTAAAGCGAATGCCTGGCCGATTTTGCGGTAACCCAACAGTATAAAAGGAAGGTTGAGTACCAGAATAAGAATGGGCAAAGGCCAGCCAAATATATGGGTAAGCAGCATCGAAATGCCGGTTACGCCACCGTCGATAAAATGACTCGACAGCAAAAAGCCCTTCAAACCCATGGCAGCCGAAAAAATACCGATGAGGATAAAAATAAAGTCTTTAACTACCCTGGTGAACTTTTTGCGGGGCAGGGATATTTTTTTTTGATCAATCATTAAGTTTAATAGGTAATTAATCCCTGTCGGCTCAGCTGCTTTTTAACGCGAAACAGGGATATGAATTTATAAATTGAGAAAGTAAAGTAGGTGCCAGAAATAGTTAGCAGAAGCAAATCAGTTTTCCTGCGGGTATTAATTAATCAGGAACAGGTAAGTAAAACAGACATATATGGGTGAGCGCAACATTATAAGCCTAAATGATGCTTCGAAAACTGTAGCGGCAACAAGGCGCTAACCGTATCGCAACGGTAGACCTGGTTATTTTCTGCCTGCATTAGTACCGCTATGGGCGCTTCCTGGTTATTTTCGTATTCAGCCATTACCTGCCGGCAAGCGCCGCACGGCAAAGCAGCTATAAAATCAGGGTTATTGGTGCGCCGGGCGGTTATCGCCATTTTCACAATCTGTTTATCCGGGTAATTTGCCCGCAGACTGAATAAAGCGGTTCGTTCGGCACACAAGCCCGATGGATAAGCTGCATTTTCCTGGTTATTGCCTAAATAAATATTGCCATCAACAGTAAGCAGGGCAGCTCCTACCGAAAAGCCGGAATAGGGAGCATAAGCAAGTTGCGTGGCCTTCTGGGCCTGGCTTAATAAATGCTGCTCATCGGCGGGTAATTCGGCGGGCGATGCAAAAACCTGGAAAGAAAGTACGATTTCTATTTTATTGGCCATAAAGGAGCACCTGGCAATTAGGTATAGAAATTAAAATTACAATTTTCTTCCGAAATGATCTATTGGATAGTGGCATTCGGAGCCAATATTAATACTTTGCCGGAAATTATTTTACCGTTTATGCCTCACATTTTATTACTGGGAGCCGGGCGATCAGCCACGGTTTTAATATCGTATTTATTTAGCCAAGCGGCAGTACTGGGCTGGCGGGTTACCGTAGCTGATTTAACGGTAAACCATTTATCTTTACCGGATTCGCCGCTTTTGCGCGCCATACCTTTAAATATCGAGGACGAAAACTTATTAACCGAGCAGGTGCAGACCGCTGATTTAGTTATTTCGATGTTGCCGGCACAATTTCACCTGGTTATAGCCCGCTTATGTTTAAAGCACAAAAAAAATCTGCTGACGGCCTCTTATATAACGCCCGAATTAGCCGAATTGCACCAGGCGGCCCAGGCCGCGGGTTTGTTGTTTCTGATGGAAGCTGGTCTGGATCCGGGCCTTGATCATCTTTCGGCCATGGCCTTGTTAAATAATATTCGCCAAGAAGGCGGCCAGGTTATTTCATTTAAATCTTTTACCGGCGGTTTAATTTCTCCCGAATCGGACAACAATCCCTGGCATTATAAATTTACCTGGAATCCCCGCAACGTGGTGCTGGCCGGTCAAGGCGTGGCAAAATATTTAGAAAACGGCCGTTACAAATTTATTCCTTATCACCAGTTATTTAACCGCACCGAACGGCTTACAATATTGACGCTGGGCCAGTTTGATGGTTATGCAAACCGTAACGCATTGTTGTACCAGGAACGATATGGTTTGCAGGACGTGCAAACCCTCATGCGGGGCACCTTGCGCCGCAGCGGCTATTGCCAGGCCTGGCACCTGCTGGTACAATTAGGCCTCACCGACGATGGGTACCGCTTGCCCGAAAGCCAAATATTGACTTATCGCCAGTTCCTGGAAAGTTACCTGCCACCCACGCCCCAGGATTGGTTGACCCGGGTAGCCTGTTATTTAAATATTCCGGCCGGCAATGCGGCTTTAGCGCTGCTGGAATGGCTTGATTTCCCGGCGGAGCCCATCGGCCTTAACCAGGCTACCCCAGCCCAGGTGCTCGAAAAATTACTTTTGCAGAAATGGGCACTTCAACCCCAGGATAAGGATATGGTAGTGATGCAGCACCTGGTTACGTATACGTTGAACGGCGAAAAGAAGGAGCGCACCTCGTCGCTGGTGGTACTGGGCGATGATCAGCAAAAAACCGCGATGGCCAAAACAGTGGGTTTGCCGTTGGGCATGGCTGCTAAACTAATTTTGCAGGGTAAGATAAATTTAACCGGCGTCGTTATTCCTACACAGCCGGCTTTTTACGAACCTATCCTGGCCGAACTGAAAACTTACGGAATTTCCTTTACCGAAGTGGAAAGAAATAGCTGAAAGTAAAATAGAAGCGAATCTCTCAAAATAGCAGATAATATTCCTGCAGTAATTCCCGAAAAGCCGGGGTATAGCTATTATCCAGGTTCCGGATAAATAGCTGCTGCGCCGTAACTACCGGTGCCGGCTCGCGGCTGAAACCCTGGATGGTGCGGATATGCTTGCCGGCCGTGGTAGTAAATATTTGGAGCACCGAAAGCAGGTGTAAATTTTCGGTTTTGGCCAGGGTGGTAAAGTACTGGCTTTCGGAGGGAGGCAGCAGAATAAATAATTTTCCGGAGGGGGTGAGAAACTGGCTGCAAAAAGCGCTTAACTCCGCCAGCGACAGTTCCTGGCTGTGCATGGCTACATTGCGGGCTTTATCCGGCGACACCTGCGAAGCTTTGTAGAAAGGCGGATTACAAATAATAATATCGAACAGTTGCTGGTTTACCAGCGCAAATTCCTGCAGGGATTGGAGGTGTATTCGTATCCGGTTAAACCAGGGGCTGCCGTTAATATTTTCCTGGGCCTGGGCGGCCGCATCAGGGTCTATCTCCACCGCTTCTATCCGGGCACCGGAACGCTGGGCGGTCATCAGGGCCAGTAAGCCGGTGCCGGTGCCGATATCCAGGATGTGCTGCGCCCCGGCCACCGGGGTATACGCGCCCAGAATGCAGGAATCGGTACACACCTTCATGGCGCATCTGTCCTGTTTTATTAAAAATTGCTTAAACCCGAAATAATCGTTGGGCACCTGAATCAGGAATTAAGTTTGGCCAGCGCTTCGTAGCCGTGGTCGATGAGCAGGTTGGGGGAGAGGGCGCTTTGTACCGCCAGTTGATCGCAGCGTTCGTTTTCGGGGTGGCCGGCGTGGCCCTTTATCCAAACAAATTTTACCTGGTGTTTCGGGTAAATCCGCAGAAAACGGGTCCAGAGGTCGGCATTGGCTTTGCCCGCAAAGCCCTTCTTTTGCCAACCGTACACCCATTTTTTTTCGACGGCATCAACCACGTATTTCGAGTCGGAGTAAATAGTAACTGGAATATTATCGGTTTTGATGGCTTCGAGGCCCACAATTACGGCCAGCAATTCCATGCGGTTATTCGTGGTAAGCCGGAAACCGGCGGTTAATTCTTTTACGTGTTGCCGGTAGCGCAAAATGGTGCCGTAGCCGCCCGGGCCCGGGTTGCCCCGCGAAGAGCCGTCGGTAAATATTTCTATCATTGTTTCTAATACTGCCCCGCGTATATATTTTTAAATATTACCAGTTTCCGGGCTTCGGTTAAAAATTAAAAATGCAGATTACTTTTGAATAATTTAATGGCAATAGCCAGTAAAATAAATCCGAAAACCTTGCGCAAAACATCCATGCCGGCCTGCCCTAGTTTTCGTTCCAGCCACCCCGATGATTTCAAGACAATATAAACGAACAACAGGTTAAGTAAAATGCCCACCAGAATATTAGGTAAACCGTATGCGGCCCTTAAGGATAGCAGCGTGGTCATGGTGCCGGCGCCCACAATTAAAGGGAAGGCCAATGGCACGATGGAGCCGCTCTGGGATTCCGGGTTGTTGTGAAATAAATTAATTCCCAAAATCATTTCCATCCCGAACAGGAAAATAATAATGGCCCCGGCCAGCGCAAACGATTGAAAATCCAGCCCGAATAATTTAAGAATCTCCTGGCCCAGGAAAAGAAAAACAACCATGATGACGGCCGCCACCAAAGTAGCCTTTCCGGATTGAATAACGCCTTCGCGCTGGCGCAACTGAATAATAATAGGGATGGAACCTAAAATATCAATAACGGCAAATAGAATAAGCGTAACCGAAAGTATTTCTTTAAAATTAAACATGGAAGCAGATTTTTAGCAACCTAACGGATAATATCTATTCGTAGTTAGTAAGGAAGAAATGTTTTAGAATTTTAATCTCATCGTCGGTGATGGCCGGGAAATTGGCTATCCGGAAAGTGGTTTTGGCCAGGGCGCCGTAGCCATTACCCAGCAAAATTTCATTTCGCAGGGCATTCCGTTTAATTTCATCAACCAGCTTTTCCGGCCCCTGCAGGGTTATAACAGTATTGGAGCGTACCTCGGGGTTGGTAACCAGGGGCGAAAAAGCCGTAAATAAATCGAAGAACTCGTATAAATCCTGGCTGCGTTTCACGATGTCGCGATCAATTACTTTAATGGCCGGCCGGTTTTCCAGTACCTGGTTCAGGAGATAAATGCCTAATACATTGGGCGTATTGGTGGTCTGGTAGTTAAGCATTTTCTCGTAAAGCGTAAACAGGCTGTTGTAGTGGCCTTTCTCGTTTATTTCTTTAGCCCGGAAAACCGCCCGCGGCGAACACACCATAATGCCTAAACCGGCGGGCAAGCCAAAACATTTCTGCACCGAAGCGTACCAGATATCGGCCTTGATATATTTTAAAGAAATACCAGCCATCGAAGAGGTGGCATCTACCGCAATCAAGGCATCGCGGTAGCGGTTAAACAAGTTCAGAATAGTTGATTCTTTTACCTGGGTACCATTGGCGGTTTCGTTTTGGGTAAGGC
>JAQBNV010000040.1 GCA_028288395.1 Adhaeribacter sp.
AAGCGCATAAACCGTAAACCAGCGCCACCCCATCACGTGCACATTAATGGTATCGTTCTTTTCGTAATCATCGCGGGGCGTGAGCACCAGCAGCACATAGGGGCGCAGGTAAGCGAGCAAAACGCAGGCGGCCGCATTAATGCCTACCGTATCGTAAAAAATATCGACGGTGAGGCCGGTTACAAAAGCCAGCAGCAGCAAGGTTACTTTGGGCATTTGGATGGGCAGAAACAACAGAAAGGCAATATAGATGTAACAAAAAGCCGTATTGAAAAGCACCACGTTACGTACCAGCAATATTTGTACCGCCAGGAAAATAAAAAACTGAAATATATGGACAAACGTATGTCTATTCATTTTCTTTTATACCGCTTCTGGCTTCTAAAGAATCCCGTTCCGGCAATCGGGTATTTTTTATCACGTAAACATACGTCAGGTTATCAAAATCTACGGCCAACCGCACGCGTACCGTCAGGAACATCTTGTCCGACTCCTGCTTCGCCGAAATTACCCGACCAATCATGATATCCTCCGGAAACACGGCATTATACCCCGAAGTCACAATGGTATCGCCTTTAAGTAACTTTACATGGGGCGGAATGTGATCCAGGGTAGCTACGCGATAATCCTCACCATCCCAGCGAATGGTACCAACCGTATTGGTACGCCGGACTTTGGCTGATACCAGCATCCGGGAATGCAGCAATGAATAAATGGTAGAATAATTTTTGGATACAGCTTTTACCCGGCCAATTACGCCTCCGCCCGATACAACGGCCATACCAGGTGTTATCCCATCGGCCTGGCCTGCATCCACCAGCAAATGATTATTAACCAGCCGAACCGAATTTTTTATAACCTTACCTGGCACAAACCGGAAGGTCCGGAGCATACCGGTGGTATCAATCTTTTGCCGGACCAAGGTAAGGCTATCGGGCTTTACGCGGTAGCCGGTAGCGGGTGTAGGCGGAATGCTATCTAACCGGTCAGAAACCATAATATTGGTCAGCGACTCCTTCAGGGCACGGTTCTCTGCTACCAGGGCTTGGTTCACTTCTATCAACCGGAAATAATCGGCTACTTCGCGCTGAAATTCCAGTACACGGCCAGCATAAGCATTGGCCGAGTTATAAAAAGCAGCTCCCTGGTAGTTATTATTCGTGACAATCAAATAAGCGCACAGAATCTCCAGCAGCACAAAAACCAGAAAACCCCGGTACCGGTAAATAAAAGAGAATAAATTGCGCATCGAACGCTTTTAAGACAGCAATACATTCCGGAAGCCTTCAATATTCTTGATGGCGGCTCCTGTACCCCTTACTACCGCCCGCAACGGATCTTCGGCAATATGGATGGGCAATTTGGTTTTAGCGGCCAGACGCTTATCTAAACCCCGCAGCAAAGCCCCTCCTCCGGTCAGGTGAATACCGTTTACGTAAATATCAGCCGATAACTCCGGCGGAGATATTTCCAGGGCTTTAAGTACCGCTTCTTCTATTTTGGAAACTGATTTATCAATGGCAGCGGCGATTTCGGTATAAGTTACTTTTATTACCTTCGGGATTCCCGTCATTAAATCGCGGCCCCGGATTTCGTAATCAGCCGGTGGGTTTTCCAATTCCGAAAGCGCCGAACCAACTTCTATTTTAATTTTCTCGGCGGAACGCTCGCCAATAAGCAGGTTGTGCTGCCGCCGCATATAATCCAGAATATCCTGACTGAAAACATCACCGGCTACTTTAATGGACTGATCGCACACAATACCTGACAAAGCAATAACCGCAATTTCGGTGGTGCCCCCGCCTATGTCTACGATCATAGAACCAATGGGCTGCTCTACGTCTATCCCAATGCCAATAGCGGCCGCCATCGGCTCCTGAATCATCCAAACTTCTTTGGCGCCGGCGTGTTCGGCCGAGTCCCGCACCGCGCGTTTCTCCACCTCGGTAATGCCCGAAGGAATACAGATAACCATGCGGTGCGAAGGCTGAAACAACCGGTTACCAGTATCAATCATTTTTATCAATCCCCGGATCATTTGCTCGGCGGCATAGAAATCGGCAATTACCCCGTCTTTCAGGGGGCGAATGGTTTTAATATTATCGTGGGTTTTCTCGTGCATTTGCATGGCACTCCGGCCCACTGCTATTACTTTGTTGCTGAGGCGGTCAACGGCAATAATGGAAGGTTCGTCTACAACTATTTTATCGTTATGTATAATAAGGGTATTGGCTGTACCCAAATCAATGGCTATATCGCTTGTTAAAAAACTAAATAATCCCATTCTTTTCTCAGGCCCTGCGGCGGCTGGATTTAAATATTTTTACCTAAACCAATGTGGTTTAAATATTTCGGTGCAAAACTACGTATTTTACACCAATTTTTATACTATCTCTACTAGCCAAATAATATAAGTCAATATAAATTTAGTTTTGTCAGTGTCAGGGTTTTAAAGAGATCAATATTTAAACTATCAGCGCCTGAAAGCACAAAACACCAGCTTATTATCAGCTTATTAGCATAAAATTAATTCCCGAATGGCTGCTCCTCATTCTAAACCGGCCAGTATGGCTTATGTTATGACTTTCGGGCAATGGCAACTGTAAAAAAGAAAAAGCCCGGCTATTCTAAATAAAGAACAGACCGGGCTTTAAGCTAAGAAAAAATGATTTAATGCTTAAAGTGGCGTACGCCCGTAAACACCATACCCATATTATATTTATTGCAGAGATCGATAGAATCCTGGTCTTTGATAGAACCGCCCGGCTGCACCACCGCCGTAATGCCGGCCTGCTGGGCAATTTCTACACAGTCGGGAAATGGGAAGAAAGCGTCGGAGGCCATTACGGTTCCTTTTGTTTCGAAACCAAAGTTGCGGGCTTTTTCAATAGCCTGGTTCAGGGCATCTACCCGGGAGGTCTGCCCCACCCCGCTGGATATTAAACGGTTTTCGGTGGCCAGCACAATGGTATTAGATTTGGTATGTTTACAAACCTTGGCCGCAAATACCAGGGCTTTGTTTTCTGCGGGCGTAGTTGGCCGTTCGGTAACTACTTTAAAATCAGCTTCGGTTTCGGTTTTCAGGTCTTTATCCTGCTCAATTACGCCGTTGAGTAAAGTTTTGAAAAGTTTTTCGGGTAAAGCTACCGGCTTGCGGCGCAGCAGGATGCGGTTCTTTTTGGCTTGTAATATTTCCAACGCATCGGCGGCGAATTCCGGAGCAATCAGCACTTCAAAAAATAATTTCTGCAATTCTTCGGCCGTTGCCTTATCGATGGGTTTATTGCTGATGATAACGCCGCCAAAAGCCGAAACCGGATCGCAGGCCAGGGCTGTCAGGTATGCTTCATGCAAAGTTGGCGCCACAGCCACGCCACAGGCATTGGTATGTTTTAAAATGGCTACCGCCGGATCTTCCTGAAATTCATCTATCAGAGCCACGGCTGCATCCACGTCTACTAAATTATTATAAGACAACTGCTTGCCGTG
>JAQBNV010000042.1 GCA_028288395.1 Adhaeribacter sp.
TGATATTGCACCGAAAAAGCAGGTTTGTTTTTTACCCGGATACCCTCAATGGTATTATCATTCAGGTTTATGTGCGTTATTTCTACCAACGGGTTATTTCTAACCTGGTCCGCGTCCACAGCAAAACCATGATTTTGTGAAGTTATTTCGCATTTGCCGGTTAATAAATTTTTAACCGGGTGGTTAAGTCCGCGATGCCCGTTGTGCATCTTGTAAGTAGATATGCCATTTGCTTGCGCCAAAATTTGATGCCCCATACAAATACCGAATAAAGGCTTATCTTCTTCCAGCATTCTTGTTACATTTTCTACTGCCTGGATAGTAGCGGCCGGATCACCAGGTCCATTAGAAATGAAATAGCCGTCGGGTCCCCATTTTTCCATTTCCTCGAAACTGGTATCAAAAGGAAATATTTTACACTCACATCCGCGTTGTGTAAAATTATTAAGAATATTCTTCTTTACGCCTAAATCCAGAATGGCTACTTTGTATAGGTGCTGGGGAACGGATAGATCATATATTTCGGTGGTACTAACTTTAGATGCCAATTCCAATCCATCCATAGAGGGGGTAGCAGCCAGCTTTTCCTTCAACACGGTTATATCAGTTCCATCTGAAGAAATAATGGCATTCATCGAGCCTTTATCCCGGATATGACGAACTAATTCGCGGGTATCAATTTCGCAGATGCCAATTATATTCGAGGAATCTAAATATTCCTGTAAAGATCCTTCGGCCGATTTACGGGAAAAGTATTCAGAAAATTCTTTGCAGACCAAGCCATTGATTTGCACTTGGTTTGATTCTACTTCTTTCTGAACAACCCCATAATTGCCAATGTGTGGTACGGTGGTTATAATTATCTGGCCAAAATAAGACGGGTCCGTAAATATTTCCTGATAACCGGTCATGCCGGTATTAAAACAAAGTTCTCCGGAACTGGTACCAATACGGCCTAAACTTTTACCGCGGAAGATATTGCCATCTTCTAAAATCAGAATGGCATCTGTTGAAATTCTTTCTTTCATATTGCTTTGGTACTGCAAAAATAAAAAAAGGGATATGAAAAATATCATATCCCTCTTTTAAATTAATTAAAAATTTTAATATTCTGCATCTCGGGCTTAAGCACCTGGTTCTTCGGTTGGAGTATCTTCGGTTTTCGTTTCCGTTTTGTTCGGAGTAGCCGCATTCGCTTCCGGAGAATCGTTGGTATCTTTCTTTTTAGACCGTCTTCTGGTTTTAGGTTTGGCACCTTCTGCCGTAGCTACCAACATATTCTCGTTGTAGTCAACCAATTCAATAATGCACATATCGGCATTATCACCTAACCGGTTACCAGTTTTAAGAATACGGGTATAACCACCCGGACGATTGGCATTCTTTCCTGCTACTTCGCCGAATAATTCTTTTAAAGATTCTTTGTCCTGTAAATAGGAAAAAATAATCCGCCGGGAATGGGTAGTATCATTTTTTGATTTTGTTAAAAGCGGCTCAACGTATTTACGCAAAGCTTTAGCTTTTGCCACTGTGGTAGCTATCCGTTTGTGCAGGATTAGGGATGAAGCCATATTGCTTAACATCGCCTTCCGGTGCGCTGAGGTTCTACCTAAATGGTTAATTTTTTTACCGTGTCTCATTTTATTTTATTGTGCACGTGCATACCGTCAATCAACCTTTCTGGGATCGGGAATTATGCCGTATATTAATTAATCTTCTTCTAACTTATATTTGGCAAGATCCATCCCGAAGGTTAAACCTTTTTCCTGTACCAGATTTTCTAATTCCGTCAACGACTTTTTACCAAAGTTACGGAACTTCATCATATCCTGCATATCCAACTGCACCAAATCGCCTAAGGTACGAATATCTGCTGCTTTTAAACAGTTGTATGCCCGAACAGATAAATCCATATCGTTTAATGGCGTTTTCAATACTTTACGCATGTGCAGCATCTCTTCATCAACAGCTTCTTCTTCTTCCGGTTTAGCGGTTTCAAAAGTCATGGTATTATCAGAGAATAGCATAAAATGCTGGATCAGAATATGAGCAGCACCTTTAAGCGCATCTTCCGGATGAATGGATCCATCGGTTTGAATATCGATTAAAAGCTTCTCGTAATCTGTCTTCTGCTCTACCCGGGTGTTCTCGATGCTATATTTTACATTTTTGATAGGAGTAAAAATAGCATCAATAGCAATCTGACCAAAAATTTGGTCATTCGGTTTGTTCTCTTCAGCAGGAACATATCCCCGGCCTTTCTGAATAATTAATTCAAATTCAAGCTGGGTATTATTATCCAGATGGCAAATAACTAAATCCGGGTTCAGAATTTGAAAACCATTGGTAAAATTACCTATATCTCCTGCGGTAAAAGCATCTTTGTTCTTGATAGAAACAGTAATCTTATCTTCAATGGAGTCGTTTATTTTTTTAAACCGGACCATTTTCAGATTAAGAATTATTTCTGATACATCTTCTATCACTCCTTCGATGGTAGAGAATTCATGCAAAACACCTGGTACTCTTACAGAAGTAATTGCATAGCCTTCCAGAGAGGACAACAAAATTCTTCTGAGTGCGTTGCCAATCGTAACTCCATACCCTTTCTCAAGGGGTTTAAATTCAAATTGACCATTGAAGTCGTCGGACTTTTCCATCACGACTTTCTCCGGCATTTGAAAGGCTAATATAGACATATAAGACTGTTTAATTAGTTATAAGTTGTACTAAAGAACTACTACTTAGAGTAAAGTTCTACTATTAATTGCTCCTGAATCTTCTCAGGAATCTGATCCCGCTGCGGCGTGGAAATAAATTTACCAAGCATTTCCTTTCCATCCCACTCTAACCATGTAAACTGACGGGCGTTATGCGCTGATAAGCTATTGGTAATTGCTTCCAATGATTTGGATTTCTCGCGAACAGCAACTGTTTGTCCTGGCTTCAAGCTATAAGAGGCAATATTTACTATATTACCATCCACCAGAATATGCTTGTGCAAAACCAATTGGCGAGCAGATCTCCTGGTTGGAGCTATGCCCAAACGGTAAACTGTATTATCTAAACGTGATTCTAATAAAGCCAGTAAGTTCTCGCCGGTAATACCGCCTCTACGATGAGCTTTAACAAATAAGTTTGCAAATTGCTTTTCCAGAACACCGTACAGGTATTTAGCTTTCTGCTTCTCGATCAGCTGAATTGCGTATTCAGATTGTTTTTTTCTCCGGCCTCTGCCGTGCATCCCCGGGGGATAAGCTTTCTTTTGTAAAGCTTTGCTTGCACCAAAGATGGGCTCGTTGAATCTTCTTGAAATTTTGGTTTTTGGGCCAGTATATCTTGCCATTTCTTTTTAATATTTGGATGAAGCCCCTTTAGCAGGGGCTTCATATTCAATCTTTAAACTCTTCTACGTTTTGGAGGACGACATCCGTTATGAGGCAAAGGTGTTACATCTTTGATCGTTGTAACTTCTATACAAGCATTTTGTACTGTCCGGATAGCAGATTCTCTTCCAGAACCTGGTCCTTTAACAAATACTTCGGCTTTACGCATACCTAATTCATGAGCCACTTTGGCACAATCAGAAGCTGCCATTTGAGCGGCATAAGGCGTATTCTTTTTAGAACCTTTAAAACCCATTTTACCAGCCGATGCCCAGGAAATAACCTGCCCATTATTATTGGTAATAGAGATAATAATATTATTAAAAGAAGCTTTGATGTGAATCTGACCAACAGCCTCTACGACTACTACCCGTTTCTTAGCTTTATCTTTTCTTTTCTGAGCCATTATATTATTTATTTAGTAGCCTTCTTTTTGTTAGCAACTGTTTTACGCTTTCCTTTACGGGTACGCGAATTATTTTTCGTCCGCTGGCCTCTCACAGGCAAGCCTTTTCTGTGACGAAGACCACGGTATGACCCAATATCCATCAAACGCTTAATATGCAGTTGAACTTCCGACCGCAAAACCCCTTCGGTTTTATGCTCGGCAGCGATAACTGTTCTGATAGCACCTGCTTCTTCTTCTGTCCATTCGTTAACTTTTTTGTCTAAGCTAACGCCTGCTTTCGTAAGAATGGATTGAGATGCTCTACGGCCTATACCGTAAATATAAGTCAAGGCAATTTCGCCTCTTTTTTTATCCGGAATATCTACTCCTGCTATTCTAGCCATTTTATTATATTAACCTTGTCTTTGTTTATACCGTGGGTTCTTTTTGTTGATTACATAAAGCTTCCCTTTACGGCGGATAACTTTGCAATCCTCACTTCTCTTTTTGACAGATGCTTTTACTTTCATTTTATTTATACCGATAAACTATTCTTCCTTTAGATAAATCGTAAGGCGACATTTCAATCTTTACTTTATCACCGGGTAATATTTTAATATAGTGCATGCGCATTTTACCTGATATATGTGAAATAACCTGATGCCCGTTTTCCAGTTCAACACGGAACATGGCATTAGATAAAGCTTCCACAATAGTTCCGTCCTGCTCTATAGAAGACTGTTTTGCCATATATATATTTTATGCACTTTTTTCAATGTAATCGAACGTAGTTAAAATTTCAGGTTTATCCTTCCGTACGACAATTGTATGTTCAAAATGAGCCGATGGTTTATTATCCTTGGTCCGGATTGTCCAGCCATCAGCTTCCTGAACAATATTTTTAGAACCTAAGTTTACCATTGGTTCTACGGCTATAACCAAACCGTTCTGTAATTTTAATCCTTGGCCTCTTTTACCATAGTTCGGAACTTCAGGACCTTCATGCAGGCTTCGGCCAATTCCATGGCCTACTAACTCCCTCACTACTGAAAAACCTGCTGCTTCAACCTCCTTCTGAATTGTTGCTGAAAGGTCGCCCATCCGGTTACCCGCTAATGCTTGTTCTAAACCTTTATACAAAGAAGCTTTGGTTACTCGTAATAACCTTTCTACATCCTCGGAAAGTTCTCCAATTCCATGCGTATAAGCACAGTCACTGTGAAAACCATTCTTAAATACACCACAATCTATGGAAACTATATCTCCGTTCTTAATAACGTAATTACTTGGAAACCCATGAACAACGGCCGAATTGACCGAAATGCATAAACTATTAGTAAAACCATTATAACCTTTAAAGGAAGGCTTTCCGCCATGGTCCATAATAAACTCTTCCGCTCTTTCATCGAGGGCTTTGGTAGTAATACCTTCTTTTATTATGGATGCTACTTCACCGTGGGCTTTACTTAAAATTAAAGCCGCCTCCTTTATGATACTAATTTCTTCTTCTGTTTTGTAATAAACCATCCTAAGATGCCATCGCTATATTTTGCGTACGGCCTTTTAATTTACCTGACTTCATCATGCCATCGTAATGACGCATTAACAAGTAACTCTCTATCTGATTTAAAGTGTCTAGTACTACCCCAACCATAATAATTAAAGAAGTGCCACCAAAAAAGGCAGAGAACTCCCGGGTAACCCCGAACATCATAGCAAATGCAGGAAGTATAGCAATAAAAGCTAAAAATAAAGAACCGGGAAGAGTAATTCTATCTAATACTTGCCCAATAAATTCGGACGTAGCTAGACCAGGCTTAACACCAGGTACAAAACCTCCGCTTCGTTTCAAATCATTTGATATCTGGTCTGGATTAACGCTTATAGCAGTATAGAAGTAGGTAAAAATAATAATTAACGTACCAAATAGTAAATTATATTGCCATGATGTAAAATCAGAAAATGTTGTTCCTATGGAGGCTGCCAGTTCAGAGGTATCCCGCCAAATTGAAGCAATTAAAGAAGGAATGAACATCAATGATTGCGCAAAGATAATAGGCATAACACCGGCTGCATTAACCTTTAAAGGTATAAACTGCCTTTGGCCGCTGTATTGCGTACTACCACCAACCTGTTTTGCATACTGTACCGGAATTCTTCTAATGGCCTGGGTAAGCATTACTACTGCCATAACCACAAAATAAAGAACGATTAATTCTATAATTAACAACAAAGCACCATTTAACCTTTTTGATAATGCTTCCGCAATTAAAGCACCTGGCAAACGTGACACTATACCAATCATGATAAGCATAGAGATACCATTTCCAATTCCTTTATCTGTTATTTTTTCTCCCAACCACATACAGAACATCGTGCCGGCAGTTAAAATAAAAATGGAAGTTACCCCAAACCAGAATGGATCTACTACGATGGCTTCTGCATTAATGGTCTGAATAAAACCAAACGACTGCGCAGCCGTAATGATGATGGTCAATACACGAGTGTATTGATTGATTTTTTTTCTGCCTGACTCCCCTTCTTTCTGAAGCTTCTGAAAATAGGGAACGGCTATCGTTAACAATTGTAAAACGATGGATGCCGAAATATATGGCATAATACCTAACGCAAAAATAGAAGCATTGCTAAACGCTCCTCCTAGTAAGGTATCTAATAAACCAAATATTCCTTCAGAATTAGATTGTAAGCGGTTAGGATCTATACCCGGCAATACAACATAAGACCCTAAACGGAATATTGCAATAAAGCCCAAGGTATTCAGTATACGAATCCTTAGGTCTTCAATTGCAAAAATATTCTTAAAAGTTGTTATAAGTTTATTCATAACTTAGTTAAAGCGAAACAACTTTCCCACCTGCATTTTCAATAGAAGCAATGGCCGACTTTGAAAAAGCATGCGCATGAACTTCAACATTACCTTTTAATTCACCGCGTCCTAAGATTTTGACTTTATCGTTCTTAGAAACTAAACCATGCAATCTTAGATATGCGAAATCAATGATTGTAGCATTGTCTCTTTCCACCAATGATTGAATTACATCCAGGTTTACACCTGCAAACTCAACCCGGTTAAAGTTTTTAAAACCAAATTTAGGAACCCGTCTTTGTAAAGGCATCTGACCACCTTCAAAACCTGCTTTTTTTGCTATAGCCGGAACGTGATTTTGCACCTTTATGCCCCCTGGTTGATGTACCGCCTCGTCCTGAACCTGTACCTCTTCCTATTCTTTTTCTATTTTTTACAGCACCTTCAGCAGGTTGTAATGTACTTAAATTCATGATAGTTTACTTTACCTCAACCAAATGATAGACTTTTTGAATCATTCCTAAAATCTGGGGAGTGCCTTCTACAGTAATAGCTTTATTAATTTTCCCCAGGCCTAGTGCTTTCATCGTCTTTTTTTGTCTTTCCGGACGATCAATAATACTTTTGACTTGCTTTATTGTTATCTGCGCCATGCTTTTATCCGTTAAATACTTTTTGAAGACTAACACCTCTTTGTTGGGCTACAGCTAAAGGATCACGCATTTTCAATAAGGCATCAAAAGTTGCTTTTACCACATTATGTGGATTAGACGAACCTTTAGATTTAGCCAATACATCTTTAATGCCAGCACTCTCTAAAACTGCCCGCATAGCACCTCCTGCTAATACACCTGTACCAGGAGCAGCAGGCTTAACCAGTACAAAACCTCCAGAGTATTTACCTTCTATAGCATGAGGAACCGTACTATGGTACATTGGTATTTTTACCAGATTTTTCTTAGCATCATCAATTCCTTTGGCAATAGCATCAGTTACTTCATTGGCTTTACCTAAGCCATAACCAACCGTACCATTTCCATCGCCTACTACTACAATGGCAGAAAAGCTAAATCTTCTACCACCTTTAACTACTTTAGCTACACGCTTGATTGCCACCACTCTTTCTTTGAGGTCAATCTCACTCGCTTTTACTACTCGTATATTATTCTGCGACATACTTTAGAATTTAAGACCCGCTTCTCTGGCGCTGTCTGCTAATGTTTTAACCCGTCCGTGGTATAAATATCCGGATCGGTCGAATACCACCTCAGAGATTCCTTTTTCCTGCGCCAAAGTTGCTAGCTCACGACCTACTGCAGATGATAATTCTGATTTACCAGTAGCATCTCCAGCCAATTTAGCTGATGAAACTGCAACCAATGTATTCCCGGCCACATCATCAATTAACTGCGCATAAATATTTTTATTGCTTCTGAAAACGGATAAACGTGGTCTTTCAGGAGTACCAGAAATTTTGCTTCTGATACTTTTTCTAATTCTTGTTCTTCTTTCGAGTTTACTTACTGCCATGACAGTTCTTATTTAGAGGCTGTTTTACCTGCTTTTCTTCTTACTACTTCATTTACAAAACGTACACCTTTACCTTTGTAAGGCTCTACTTTCCGTAATGATCTAATCTTAGCTGCTACCTGCCCTAAAAGTTGCTTGTCATTACTTTCTAAAGTAATTAATGGCGCTTTACCTTTTTCTGTAATAGCGGCAGCTTTCACTTCCGGCGGCAACGCCAGAAAAATATTGTGAGAATATCCTAAAGATAATTCCAGGGTGGTTCCATTCATCGTAGCTTTAA
>JAQBNV010000045.1 GCA_028288395.1 Adhaeribacter sp.
TAATCTGGTCGGTTATAAACCTGGTACCGGTTTCGGTTTTTTGTTATACCCTGCTCGATCTTACCTGGCTTTACGCTTTTATAGGAATCAGCCTGCTGCCAATGTTTTTCCCGAATTCTTTTTTAAATAAAATGCAATTAGGAAAAACGACGGCTACTTATAAAAAACTGGGCGTGGATATTATAAATAAAGTTACGCAGAATGGCGATTATATT
Source organism: Adhaeribacter sp. (assembly GCA_028288395.1). Taxonomy (GTDB): domain Bacteria; phylum Bacteroidota; class Bacteroidia; order Cytophagales; family Hymenobacteraceae; genus Adhaeribacter. The sequence goes on from JAQBNV010000045.1 coordinate 216, forward strand.
AACCGCCTGGTAAGAAAAAGGTTTCCTGCCTACAGAGCCATCACGTACCAAAGGTCATCGGTAAATAAACTTTTGCAGCAAACATATATGTACGAGAAATTTCATTTCATGATGTTCGTGTTCTTTGGTTTGACTACGGGGTATGCCTTAAGTCATCATTATTTTGGCTGGGCTTTTATTATTTCGATAACCAATGTGGTTTATAATATTTACCCCAACCTCTTACAACAATATATCAGGCTTAAGCTTTTACTATTTAGCCAAAAACGAAAGGCAACAAATACGGCTCCTGCCAAATTTACCTGCCGTTAAACAGGGTGTTCTGCCGCAGGCAGCTTATAAATATTAGCCTCATCGGAAGGTTTAAATTTTATGGCACCCTAGCTTATCCGGTCACTTTCACCGGCCGGCCCACGCAAGCGCTCTTAAATATTTAGGAGCCGTCATAGTTTCCGGAATTATAATCAGATAACCATATTTAGAAGCAGTACGCCCAACAAACCCATTACCGAAACAATGGTTTCCATCACCGACCAGGTGGCAATGGTGTCGGGGATACTTAAATTAAAATATTCTTTAAAAACCCAGAAGCCCGGATCGTTTACGTGCGAAAACATCAGGCTGCCGGCCCCGGTGGCCAGTACCATCAGTTCGGGGCTGGCGCCGGTACTGGCGATAACGGGCAGGGCAATGCCCGCCGTAGTGATGGCTGCTACTGTTGCCGAACCCAGGCAAACCCGCAGCAAGGCCGCAATGCCCCACGCCAGCAACAACGGCGAAAGCTCCATGTCGCTTACCAGGGCGGTAATGTAATCGCCTACGCCACTGTCTACCAGAACTTGTTTCAGGGCGCCACCGCCCCCAATAATCAATAATATCATGGCAATGCTACCAATGGAGCTGGTTAGAATAGCCATGATAGCATCCATCTTCATGCCCCGGTTCAGTCCCAAACTAAAAATGGCTAGCAACACCGACAGCAGTAAAGCAATGGCCGGGTCGCCGATAAAATCAAAACCCCGGCGCAGTGGCGAGGTTTCGGGCAATAGCAGGCCCACAATGGTGGCTGACGCCATGAGCAATACCGGGAAAAGGGCGGTAAAAACACTGTTGGCGTAGCCGGGCATTTCGGCTTCGGTAAATACACGGGGCGTAGCCAGGCCCGGGGGCGGCGAAGCTTTGTATTTTTTAGTAAACCGGCTGAAAAAGGGTCCCGCCACAATAATTGCCGGAATCGCAATGATAATTCCATAAACCAGGGTCAGGCCAATATCGGCTTTATACAATACGGCAATAGTAGTAGGGCCCGGGTGGGGTGGCAGGTAGCCGTGCGTGACTGATAAAGCCGCCGCCATGGGCAGGCCCACGTACAGTAAGGGCAAACCCGTAGAAGCGGCAATGCTAAAAACCAGCGGAATCAGGAGCACGAAGCCGGCATTATAAAACATAGGCAAACCCACCAGAAAGCCCGTAAGCACCACCGCCCACTGAATATATTTAACACCAAATTGTCGCATCAGGCTATAGGTAATGCGTTGGGCCGCGCCACTCTCCGAAATTAAATTACCCAGCATGGCGCCAAAACCCAGGATAAGGGCCAGCGAACCCAAGGTGCTGCCCACGCCGTTCTGCACCGAAGTAATCGCCTCCTTGGCCGTCATGCCCTCGGCTAAGCCCAGGCCCAGCGCCACCAGAATCAGCGACAGAAAGGCATTGAGCCGGAATACAATCATGAGTACGAGTAAAACCAGGACAGCCAGCGCAACGAGGATTAGAGGCATATTATTTAGGTTTAGTCGGTAGTCGCCTGTTTACAGCCTACCGGGTTTATTTTTTGTTACCGAAATATAAAGCAGCGTCAGCCGGCTTTACGGCTGCCTGACCAAACGAGCAGGCTATCAATTTTGCTGCAAAGCGCTGATGGCCGCCATCTGTTCTTTGAGCAAGGGATAGAGCTTTTCAAATATAGAAAAGTTCTGCAAATACACCGCATGCCGGTCCGGGTTTGGTAAATATTCCTGTTGGGCAGCGTGGGTTGGCACAGGGGCAGCAGCGGGAGTTATATCTAGGGCCTGCAAAGCCAACAGGGCAGCCCCCCAGGCCGAGCTTTCGAAAGTTTCGGTTAAGATTACTTTTTTATTAAAAATATCGGCCACCAGTTGCACCCAAAAGGGCGAACGGGCAAAGCCGCCGTTGGCGTATATGACCTCTAGCGGGCCGGCGGTTTCGGTCAGGGCCTGGGCTACCTGGTAAATTCCGAAAACAATGCCTTCGAAAACCGCTCGTAATAAGTGGGCCCGGGTGTGGGTAATACCTATACCAAAAAATACGCCCCGCGCCTGCGCATCCCAGATGGGCGCGCGTTCGCCAAGTAAATAAGGCAAAAAGAGCAATCCATTGGCGCCGGCGGGCACAACTTCTGCTTCCCGGCATAATATTTCGTAAGGATCTATACCAGCGGCCAGTGCTTCGGGTTTTTCGGTTTCGGAAAAGTTATCGCGGAACCAACGCAAGATAATGCCCCCGTTGTTTACCGGGCCGCCCACCACGTATTGCCCTTCGGTTAAGATATAGCTGAATAAGCGTTGCTGCGGGTCAGCGGCTGGTCGGGGTGCTGTAACGCGGATGGCCCCGCTCGTGCCGATGGTTAAGGCAGCCCGGCCCGGCATCGTAGCGCCCGTACCCAGGTTAGCCAGACAGCCATCGCTGGCGCCAATAATAAAAGGTATTGAGGTCGGCAGGTTTAATAATTGCCTGGTGGCAGGAGGCAAATCCGGGATTTGATAGAGGGGATTTACCGGTTCTGAAAGTTGGGCAACCGTAATGCCGGCCGCCGCCAGAGCCGGTTCGTACCAGGTTTGGCTATAAATATTAAATAATCCCGTAGCCGAAGCCACTGAATAATCTACCTGAAATTTGCCGAAGAGTTTAAACCACACATATTCTTTTATCGAAATAAATTTATGCGTGCGTTGGAGCAGGTCGGGTTGGTGCTGGCGGAACCAGAGGAGTTTGCACAGCGGCGACATGGGGTGAACCGGCGTACCGGTATGGTGGTAAATATCCAGGCCGGCGGGCGTCTGGCGCAAGGCATCGGCCTGGGCCTGGCTGCGGTTGTCGGCCCAAATGATACAATTGGTAACGGGTATGCCCTGGTCATCTACGGCAATCAGGCTGTGCATGGCGCTGCTAAAACCAATGCCCGCCAGTGTAGCCGGATGGATAGCCGAGATACTTTTCTGCAGGGTGACGATTACCGCCCGGAAAACTTCTTCGGGGTCCTGCTCGCTGTAAGTAGGCTGCGGATTCAGAATAGGATATCCTTGGTACGCCGAAGAAATTACTTTGCCCTGCAAATCAAATGCAATGGCTCTGGAACTGGTAGTACCGATATCTATCCCAATAATTACCTGCATAAAAACGATGTGTTTAATAATTTACCTGGCCTAAGCGCAGGAAATTTAAGGAATAAATGGCGATAAAAAATAAAGTACCCGGTTTGATATAGGCATAAATTAATTTAGATTGTGGCCTGAATATACCGGCACCTATGAAAACCAGCATCCGTTTGCAACTTTCTTTTATGATGTTTCTGGAGTTTTTTATCTGGGGCGCCTGGTTTGTAACA
>JAQBNV010000050.1 GCA_028288395.1 Adhaeribacter sp.
ACAAAGAACTTTTAAGATAAATATTACCTCCTTACCTGTGCTTATGTTGCCTTATTGCTTCACTACAAATTTTTATTCCCAGTTTTATGAAAGACGAAATATTAGCAAACCTAAACAATCCCAGGCAGCTTGAAAAGTTGTACCGGGAGAACAAACCAGCTTTTCAGCGGGCATTTAAGGTTTTATTTCCGGAGCTGAAAGACAACCCCCTGGTTGGCTTTTGGAACGAAAGGCTGAATTACGAAAATGAGGAAATTTCCTGGGGCACCGGTAAAGACCTAGTTTTTGTGCTGGTGGCTTCGCTGCTGGCTGGTATTATTGCCAAGCTTCCGGCCATCTTACAAATCGACGAAGAATTTTTCTACCCAAGAAATATTGGGTTCATTGTTTTTCCGCTCCTGATAGCCTACTTTGCCTGGAAAAATCATTTACACTTTCGTAAAATTGCTATTATCGGTGGCGCGACATTGATTTCTTTGCTTTTCATTAATTTTCTACCCGATAATGACAAAAGCGACACCCTGATTTTATCCTGCATTCATTTGCCTTTGATTCTTTGGTCTTTTCTGGGTTTTGCGTTTGTTGGGGACCGGTTAAACAATACGGAAAAGCGGCTCGGCTTTTTAAGGTTTAACGGCGATCTAGTGGTAATGACCGCTATTATCGTACTTGCGGGTATTGCTCTGACCGGTATCACCATCGGGCTATTTTCCCTGATTGGCTTTAAAATTGAAGAATTTTATTTCCAGTATGTAGTTGTTTTCGGGGTGGCGGCCGTTCCAATTGTGGGTACTTATCTTACCCAAACTAATCCTCAGTTAGTAAATAAAGTATCCCCGGTAATCGCCAGAATTTTTAGTCCGCTTGTTCTGATAACACTGGTTGTGTATCTGGCGGCCATTATTTATTCGGGCAAAGATCCTTACAACAACCGGGAATTTTTAATTATTTTCAATGCCCTCTTAATTGGCGTTATGGCCCTCATCCTCTTTTCTGTTGCCGAAACCTCTAAGCAACACAAAAGCCAGATAAGCATCCTCATTCTTTTTCTATTATCAGCGGTAACAATAATTGTTAACGGAATTGCCCTGTCGGCCATTTTATTCCGGATTTCAGAATGGGGTATTACGCCCAACCGGCTGGCGGTACTGGGGGGCAATATTTTAATACTGATAAACTTGCTGTTGGTAATGGTTAAACTATTTAGGGTACTGACCCAAAAGGCAGACCTGAACGAAGTCGGCAAGTCAATTGCCTGGTTCCTACCTATATACAGCTTATGGGCCGTTATCGTAACTTTTTTATTCCCACTAATATTTGGGTTTAAGTAAGGAAAAGCAAAGCTACGGCGGCTATAAAGTACCAAGGTGGCTGCAGGCAGGCCCATCATTTCTGGTCCGGCAGCAGTTTTTACCTCAGCACCTTAACTTTCCCGCCGGAATGACCAGAATATATAGGAGTGTACGACAAACTGCACTAAAAAAGTGGCAATATTCCCCCTCGGTCGGTGCCCTCACCGACCGAATGATAATCTTTCGCTCCCGTACAACTTTTCGTATACCTGCGTGGCCTCTACTATACAGAGGCAGCTTTTTTCTTTCTTAGGCTAGCTTACTTCTTTCGGTCGGTGAAGGCACCGACCGAGGAAAGGGTGAGCGTACCACAAAGTAGATTAAAAAAATTGTTTCTTATGGATCGATTAAACCACAAGGCGATGTATAAAAATATGCTTTGTGCAACTTGTCCTACACCCATATACACCCATAAACCGGTGCGTGTTCTGAATTTACCACCTTATAAAATTATTGCTGACCATCTGGAAATTAGGCTGATAAAATCAGTATCGAGGGGCAATATTTTAATACCCTGCCGAACATCGCACTCAGGTTTAGAACAGGCAATAACAAAACAGGCCCGGATTATCTCCGGGCCTGTTTTGTTATTGCCTGCGTTTTGGTTACCTAAACACCTGCTGTAGTTTTAACATTAAACGGCACCGCTACATTCTCCCACATAATGGTAACTAACCCGGCATTTTTGCCTTTAGGCGTCACATCTATTTTCATCCGCTCGTTCATAGCGCCGGATTTGGTAGGCTTAACTTTTACCCGCAACGCGTCTTCTGCCTGTTGGTATTTAAAAGCACCCCATTGTTTAGTGGTTTTGTTAAATACAATAGTCCATTCGTTTTCAGTCGGAATAGTAAACAGGGCATAAGTACCTGCCTTTAAGGGTTGCCCCTCTACGGTTACATCTTTGCTAAAGGTAATGGTAGTAGCCTCGTTCGCACCCGTACGCCAAACCTGGCCATAAGGCACTAACTCGCCCCATACTTTACGTCCTTTTACGCTCGGCGAACTGTATTTAACGGTAACATCCGCATTACCAATTTTACCCGTAGCAGTAGCCGGCGGACTGGCCGGCACCTTCGTTTCCTGGGCCAGGGCCGCAAAAGAACAAAACAAGAACAAACCTGCCAACAGGCCGGTTTTAAAAAACTGAGTAAGGTTTATACTGATCATAGCGCTAATTTTTTGGATCCTAAACAAATATCGTTTTTTCTGGTAATATATTGTACGAGTAAGCTGCATTATTTGGATTGCTTTAAATAAAGCAAAGAAAAACTACTACCGGTCCATTCGTACAATCCTGGGAGTAAAGGTACCAAGCACTTCCACCAGCTCTTCCTGACTTTTCATAACGTGGTGAATATCTTTATACGCCATGGGCGCTTCGTCGAGGCCACCGCCCATTAACGCTACCCTGTGCTGGGCCAGCAGGGTCTTCACCTCTTTCTCCGAGATGGTATCCAGCGCCCGCCGCCGCGACATAATACGTCCGGCCCCGTGCGAGGCCGAATAAATAGCTTCTTCTACGCCCTTACCCCGCACCAGGAAACCCGGCGAGGTCATAGAGCCCGGAATAATACCCAGTACGCCTTTACCGGCCGGCGTAGCGCCTTTGCGGTGCACAATTACCTCTCGGCCATTGGATAATTGCTCTTTCCAGGCAAAGTTGTGGTGGTTTTCGACCATGGTTAAGGGCTCTTCGCCCAAGGCTTTGCTTAATCGGGCATGAATTTGGTGGTGGCAGGCCGAGGCATAATCACCAGCCAGCGTCATGGCCTGCCAATATTCCTGCCCTTCTTCCGAATGGAGATCGAGCCAGGCCAGGTGGCGGGCGTGCGGCGGCAGCTTGCGATTTTGCATAGCCAGTTTGGTATAATGGTTGGCAATGGTAGCACCTAAACCGCGCGAGCCGGAATGCGACAGAACGGCCAGGTACTTGCCAATTGGCAAATTAAATTCATTCCGGGCATCGGTTAATTCAGTAATCCCAAACTCAACGAAATGGTTGCCGGATCCCGAACTGCCAATCTGGTCCACCGCTTTTTGTTTCTGGCCTCTGACCACCGCAATCTCTTTAAACTCCCGGCGCTCAAATATTGCGTCATCCATTGGTTTTTCGAAACCCTTACCAGCGCCAAAGCGGGTGTGGTCGTTCAGAAGCTGCTTTAGTTTGGATTTGTCTTTTTCAATTATTCCTACCGGCAAATCGTAGAGCGTGAGGCACATGCGGCAGCCAATATCTACGCCTACCCCGTACGGAATAACAGCATTTTCGGTAGCCAGCACACCACCAATGGGCAGCCCATAACCCTGGTGCGCATCCGGCATTAAAGCTCCAGCTACCGTAACCGGTAAACTCATCGCCGTTTCCATCTGAAACACCGCTCCCGGTTCAATATATTCGGCCCCGTACGTTTTAAAATCCAGCAGGCTTTCGGTTAATATAATCTCCCGCATTTTGTTTTTTTCGGCGTCGAGTTCCTGCACCAGCTTTTCCAGCTTTTTGTGGTGCCGGTACTTTTCCGGGTTATGAAACAAATCGTTCAGGAGGGCTACCTGTTCGTCTTTGGAGGTATTTTTAAAATATTTTTCCATCAGGTTAAGCGCCAGCCCGATTACCTTACCTTCGGGATAGCCTAAATCCAAAACATCTTTGCCTTTCAGTTTCTCACGTGCCATATTGTAAGCTTTAGCTTTTACCATTGGGTGCTAAATAGCTACGGCATTTCCCGGCGTGGTGTTGGCATTAAAAACCCGGGTACGTGTATATCTGCGGAGACACGAGAAAGAAATGTTTTTCTTACCCTAATAAGGATGAGCCCCGCCACCAAATTGTCCGGTAACCAGAACGCCCGCCCGATGGGCTTCTTTAATATTATAAGTAAAAGCCAGACGCTTGTAATTAATTACATCTACAATGGTACCGATAAAGCAGAACCCGACCGTGAAAAAATAAAGGATACCCATTACGATATCGCCGGTAATAAACCGGTGAATACCAGCGGCCCCAAAAAAGCCAGCGGCGGCTGTAATCAAAACCAGCATTGGGTCTCTACGCCTGGACCGGTAAATATTGGTAAACTGCTGGGCCTGGGCTTCGTTCATCTGCTGCATCACAGATTGCACATAAGCCATTTCGTCTGGTTCCAGTTCGGGCATAAAGTTTAATACATTGGCCATGATAGGTGTTTTTTAAGTGATCAGAGGTCCGTTTAATTTTAATAAATTGGTCCGGTAAAACTTAGATTACCAAGGTTTTAAATTTATATAATTAAAACTATATAATTTGAAATTAAGAAAAGAATTTTGTTTATACGGCCGTTTTTTACCGTACTCGCTTCAGGGTCTATCCTTACCAGCACCCGAATGAAATTGTTAAAGTTCGGTATAAGCATAATAGCGTAAAATATCAGCTCTAAACCCAATAAAGCTGGCAACCGGGAGAAAAAATATTGCCTCATATCCAACCTCTTCCAGCGCCATAAACTTCGGCCTGGTAATTTTCAATGCTTATTCCTGTAAAGCCAGGGGCTTGTCCTGATAAAAATCGAGAATATTTTTCCGGAACACATAATCATATTTAAAATCTGTTTTGAAACCTACCGGGTTTGCTTCCCTTTTCAGGTCAGCTTTACGGAAGGTTGTAAATGTGAAATGGTATAAATAGGCGGGAATAAGAAAGCCCTCAAATTGGTTAAGCCTGGCCGAATCACCAATTCTTCTCAACCGCCATGAGTACAAAACAGAAGAGGCAAAAAAGGCGCAGCTAACCAAGCGATATGCGTAAAAATGAGGGGGCAACACTTAGAAGGCGTTACTTGATTTACCCGTCCCCCGCCCTGGTAAGGC
>JAQBNV010000052.1 GCA_028288395.1 Adhaeribacter sp.
GTCCTAAATTATTTACAATACTTTTTTATAAAATTTTCGGCGCTGCTGATGCCTTTGTCGCGGGCAATATTCCAGTCCAGGCAAGCTTCTTCGTTTTCTTTTAGCGTCCGGTGAATAATACCCCGGTTGTAATAAGCTTCGGCCAGGTCAGGGTTGTATTCAATGGCTTTATTGTAATCGGTCAGGGCCTCCTGGTAAGATTTGGTACGGAAGTACGCGTTCGCCCGGTTTTGGTAAGCTACGGCGTAATCAGGTTTTAACATCAGGGCTTTGTTATAGTCAGTAATGGCCCCCGTCAGGTCTTTTAGTTTAGCCCGGGAATATCCGCGGTTGTTGTAGGCGCTGGCGTACTCGGTGTTTATATTCAGGGCTTTGTTGTAATCGATAATAGCGCCCTTAAAATCCTTTTGCTGGGTTTTTACATCTCCGCGGTATTTATAAACTTCCGGGTCGCCGTCTTTTAAAACCAGCGACTGATTCAGATCTGCGGTAGCACCCACAAAATCTTTTAATTCGTATTTGGCAATGCCACGCAGTTTATACAGATCGGGGTTATCTGGTTTTTTTTCCAGGGCTTTTGTATATTCGGCAATCGCGCCTTCGTAATCATTGCGCTCGCTTTTGTTTGTGCCACTTTTTGCATAGTATTTGGCTGTTTTGGGTAAACAGGCAGTTATTAGCAAAAGCGCACACAAAAACAGATTAAAACAAAATTTCATAGTTCGTTTCGGGTATAAGTAAGGCTAAATTGAAGGTGCCGGACAATGGTTTCATTTACACTTACTCTTTATGTCAAAAATTGTTCCTAATAAATATATTTTTTAGCCTATATATTTTTTATTCGATTCGCAAATCGGGTGGCCGATTAATCCGTTTGTGAAATAGATATATTCGGGTAAATTTGCGGCATCTTTAATAAACGTAAAACGCTATCAGAATGGCATCAGCATCATACGATTTAATAGTAATAGGTAGTGGACCGGGTGGTTACGTAGCCGCCATCAGAGCTTCGCAGTTAGGCCTGAAAGTAGGGGTGGTAGAAAAAGCAGAATTGGGCGGAATTTGTCTCAACTGGGGTTGTATCCCTACCAAAGCACTGTTAAAAAGTGCCCAGGTATTTGAATATATTCAGCACGCCAAAGACTATGGCATCAATGTAGTGGATGCTTCGGCCGATTTTGGCGCGGTAGTAGCCCGTAGCCGCGGCGTGGCCAATGGCATGAGTAAAGGTATTCAGTTTCTGTTCCGGAAAAATAAAATTGATCATATCGCCGGCACCGGCAAATTGATCGGAAATAAAAAAATTGAAATTACGAACGCCGAGGGGGCTAAAAATACCTTAGAGGCGCCGCATATTATTCTGGCCACCGGTGCCCGTTCGCGCGAACTGCCCAACCTGCCTATAGATGGTAAAAAAATTATCGGTTACCGCGAGGCCATGGTGCTCGAAAAGCAACCTAAATCGATGGTGGTAGTAGGTTCGGGCGCTATCGGGGTGGAGTTTGCGTATTTCTACAATGCCATGGGTACCCAAGTAACGATAGTGGAATTTATGCCCAACGTAGTACCGGTAGAAGATGAAGAAGTTTCGAAACAATTAGAAAAATCTTTTAAAAAGGCTGGCATAAATATTCTAACCAATGCTTCGGTAGAGGCAGTAGATACCAGCGGCGAAGGCTGCAAGGTGCGGATTAAGAAAGCCGACGGCGAAGAATTTATTAATTGCGACATTGTATTATCGGCGGTAGGCATTGCCACTAACCTCGAAAATTTAGGTTTGGAAGAAGTAGGCGTAGCAGTAGAAAAAGGCCGCGTGGTTACCAACGATTTTTACGAAACCAATGTACCGGGCATTTATGCCATCGGCGATATTGTAAAAGGCCCGGCGCTGGCCCACGTAGCTTCCGCCGAAGGTATTATTTGCGTCGAGAAAATTGCCGGCCACCATCCGGAGCCGCTCGATTACAAAAATATTCCGGGTTGTACGTATTGTGCGCCCGAAATTGCATCGGTGGGCTATACCGAGAAAGAAGCCCGGGCCCTGGGCCGCGAAATTAAAGTAGGTAAATTCCCGTTTTCGGCCTCGGGCAAAGCCAGCGCCGGCGGCGTGAAAGATGGTTTTGTGAAACTGATTTTTGATGCCAAATACGGCGAGCTTTTAGGCGCGCACATGATTGGCGCTAACGTAACCGAAATGATTGCCGAGGTAGTAGTGGCCCGTAAACTCGAAACTACCGGCCACGAAATTATTAAATCGGTGCATCCGCACCCCACCATGTCGGAAGCCATTATGGAAGCTGCTGCTGCCGCTTACGACGAGGTAATTCACCTGTAAGAGCGTTTTTACGTGGTACGTTCTACGTTAGTCAGAATATGTAGAATGTACCACGTAGAATGTAATACTTAAAACGTCCCGGAATAGTAAGGCCTTAGTTGCTGCCGACCTGTTCCGGGACGTGCCATTTTAATTATATATTTAATTTTAAATTATAAAAATATTCGCAGCATGAAAAAGACAATAGCGTTGGTTACCGGCGGCTTTACCGGCGAATCGGTCATATCACTTAAAAGTGCGGAAGTAATCGGCCGGAATTTAGATCCGGATAAGTTTGCGGTATATAAAATAATTATTACCCCCGACAGCTGGTATTATGCCGATGCGAACGGCGTTAAATTTGAAATAAATAAAAACGATTTTTCTTTAACGGTGGCTGACCACGTAATCCGGTTCGACTGCGTATTTATTGGCCTGCACGGTTCGCCGGGCGAAGATGGCAAACTACAGGGCTATTTTGATATGCTGAATATTCCTTATACCACCTGCGATGCACTTACCTCAGCCATCACCATGAATAAAGGCTACACCAAGGCCATTGTGCAGGATATACCGGGATTGCACGTAGCCAAATCGGTGCAGTTGTTTTCGGAAAACGATTCTAATGCGGCCCGGATTACCCAGGAACTGCGGTTGCCTTTGTTTGTTAAACCCAATAATGGCGGCAGCAGCATAGGCATGAGTAAAGTTAAAACCCCAGCAGAATTGCCGGAGGCCTTGCAAAAAGCATTTCAGGAAGATAGCCAGGTACTGGTAGAAGAATTTATCAGCGGCCGGGAATTGACCATTGGTATTTACCGGGGCACCCGGGGCATCCAGGTTTTGCCGGCTACCGAAATTGTGAGCTCGAAAGAGTTTTTTGATTTTGAAGCCAAATATACCACCGGGGTTACCGAAGAAATAACCCCTGGCCGGATGAGCCCGGAAGAAAAGCAACGGGTAGAAGAAATAACGGTAGCTGTTTTTCAAAAGCTGAATGCCAAAGGCGTAACCCGGATTGATTATTTTCTGGAGGAAGGAACCGGAAATTTTTACTTTATTGAAATAAACACCGTGCCCGGACAATCAGAAAACAGCCTGATTCCCCAGCAGGTAAGAGCCGCCGGCCTCAGCATGCAAGCCTTTTATACCGAATTAATTGAAGCTGCTTTGATGGGCTGAAACACTTTAAATAGTGCCGGGTAAAGCACCGCTATT
>JAQBNV010000055.1 GCA_028288395.1 Adhaeribacter sp.
CCCCAAACCCTGGCGCGCCTTTTTGAAAAACTGGTGCTTTAACGGGTATTTATCTGTTTGTTTTCTTTAGTAACCGCTATTTCCGCGCGTCAGCTTAATCGTCCTGGCAAAAAAAGTTTTGGTGGGCAGAATATTCGCAGGCGTTATATTATTTTACCGCTATAAAGCCGTAGACAACTATCCGGCGGTGGCCGCCATATTCAAGTTATAAATAATCAATCCGAATGAAAAGCATACTGGTACTCTGCAGCTTAATACCAACGGTTTTATTTATTCAGGCGCAACCGGCGGCCGTGCCGGTATTTATATCGGGTACCGAGGGCCAGAAATCCTACCGCATACCGGCCATCATCTGGTTGCCAAATAAAGATTTGCTGGCTTTTGCCGAAGGGCGGGTGCAGGGTGCCGGTGATTTCGGGGATATAAACATAGTTGCCAAACGCAGCGCCAATAAAGACAAAACCTGGTCTAACCTGCAAACCGTGGCAGATAACAATACTTTGCAGGCCGGCAATCCGGCACCGGTCGTAGACCTTAACGATCCGGCTTATCCGCAGGGTAGAATATTTTTGTTTTATAATACCGGTAATAACCACAAAGGCGAAATACGGAAAGGCAAGGGTCTGCGGGAAGTGTGGTATAAAACCGCTACCGATGGCGGCGCTACCTGGGCGGAAGCCGTAAATATTACCACCCAGGTGCACCGCCCGCGCTAGCCGCAGGAAAATGCCGCCTATAATTTTTCGGAAGATTGGCGCAGTTACGCCAATACCCCGGGACATGCCCTGCAGTTTACCACCGGCCGGATTTTTGTCGCTGCCAATCACTCCGCCGGCGGTCTGCGGGATTATACCGCTTCTTCCGATTTAGTTAAACTTTCGCATAAAAAAATCGGGGTGCTATACGAGCAGGACAATTATCGGCAACTTGTTTTCAAAGGGATGAAAGGAAATAAAAAACACCGGCCTAATCGGGTTTACTTCTGTTAGCCGTTTTAAGGTAGATTAGGGTATAAAATTAGTAAAAATATAACCACAAGGCTATTAAGCAGAATAATTACAGGTGCGTTACAAAGCTGGTATGCCACTAAATAAAGAAAAATATATTGCGCCTCGTGGAGGCAGATAATGCATTATAAACGGAAAATGAAAAATTTATCTTTTTCAACAGCTTCCAGGCATTCCTAATTTAACCGGGGCCAAAACAATATTCCGGAAACTTTTTCGTGAAATATAAGGGTTGAGGCTTTAGGCACATTTATTGAAGTAACCAAAATAACTCTTTAGGTAGTTTGCATGAAAAATATTCTTTTTACATTTTCTTTTAGTCTGCTGTTGGCTAACGGGGCATTGGGTCAGGGCTTAAATCTGGTTAATCCCTCATTAAACAAAGCAAATAAATATTTCGATGCCGGCCTTTACAAAGAAGCCATCGCGGAATATTCTAAAACCATTTACATCGAACCTACCTTTATGCAAGCTTATAACAACCGCGGCCTAGCCCGGCTGGAACTAAGCGATTATACCGGCGCCCTCGCCGACTTTAATAAAGTAATTAGCCAGGAACCTAAAAATGCCGAAGCTTACCGGAACCGGGCTACTTTAAAAATCCGGAAGCAGGATTACGCCGGTGCACTTACCGATTACGATAAAGCCGTGGCGCTGGGGGCCGGCGATGCCGATACTTACTTTAACCGGGGCGTAGCCCGGGTTGTAATGAATAAAAGACGCGAAGCCTTGGCCGATTTTGACAAAAGTATCAGCCTGCGGCCCGATATGGTTGATTCTTACGTGGAGCGGGGTTTTACCAAAATAGATTTAGGGGATGCCAATGGTGCCTTAATTGATTTTAACCAGGCCATAAAATTAAACCCCAAATTAGCAGCTGCTTATTATGGCCGCGGTAATAGCCAGATAGTCCTCAAAAACAAAACTGCCGCCTGTTCCGATTTACAGAAAGCCTCTCAGATGGGCTCGAAAGAAGCCCAGGCTTTGCAGATTAAAACCTGTAAATAAGGCTGCTTACACATAGAAGCAGACGTCGCAAAACATTTTACCACGCAAAAGCCCTGGCCAGACCAGGGCTTTTTCTTTAACAAAGGTTACTATCACCGGTATTTAGAGCTAATTATCGTAAGCGCCGGTGCATTATCGCTTCCATTAATTTTTAATTTAATAAATTGGCTGGCCCGGTTTATTCTACTGCCATGCCTTAATTCTTATCGGTAGGATTGCGTAAGCCTGATAATATTTAATATATTTAATCGCTCAAATTACCTGATACCATTATTAATTATGAATTTAAATTTTAAAAGTCAAAAATTATCAGCGGCCATGCTGGTAGCCGGCTTTTTTGCCGTTACGCAGGTGCAGGCCCAAACCCAGGAAGCGATACCCAAACCACCCAAGATGGTACCGGAAATGACAGAATTCTGGGAACCCGAAATAAAAGTAATAACACCTGGCAACGGCACCGCGGCCCCTTCGGATGCGATTATTTTGTTTGATGGAAAAGACCTCTCGAAGTGGAAAGGCAAAGACGGCGGTGACGCCAAATGGCAAGTAAAAGACGGCGTGATGACGGTAACCAAAGGCACCGGCGATATTACCACGAAACAAAACTTTGAAGATTTCCAACTGCACGTAGAGTGGTCGTCGCCAACCGAGGTGGTAGGCAAAAGCCAGGGACGCGGCAACAGCGGCATTTTCCTGCAGGATCGCTACGAAGTACAGGTGTTGGATAACTACAACAACCGCACGTATTCCAATGGCCAGGCCGGCAGTATTTACAAACAATCTCCGCCCTTGGTAAACGCGATGCGCAAACCCGGCGAATGGAACACTTACGATATTTTATACACTGCTCCCCGCTTTAAAGAGAATGGCACCTTAATAATGCCGGCCCGCGTTACAGTTATTCATAACGGTGTGGTGGTGCAAAATAATACCGAATTAAAAGGCCCTACCGAATACATTGGCCTACCGAGTTATAAAGCCCACGGCAAAGCGCCTTTACACCTGCAGGACCACGGCAATCCGGTGCGGTTCCGGAACATCTGGCTGCGCGAACTCTAACAAAAATATTTAAATATAAAAAAGAAGCAGGGCTTTCTGACTACAGAAGCCCTGTTTTCATAACCCGACAGGCAATATGGCAATATTTAGTTTAGCTGGTAAAACGGCCGTAATTACGGGTGGCGGTAGCGGTATCGGCCGCAGCATTTCTACTTTATTCGCCCGCCAGGGCGCCACGGTTTGTATCCTGGAATTAAACCCGGAGGCCGCTGCCCAAACCGTTACCGACATTACCGAACAAGGCGGACAGGTAAGTGCTTTTGCCTGCAATGTAAGTATCCAGGCCGAAGTAACGGCGGTATTCGACACCATCCGGCAACAAACCGGACGCATCGATATTGTAATTAACAATGCCGGCATTGCCCACGTAGGCACGATTGAGCAAACCACCGAAGCCGACTTAGATCGCATTTACCAGGTAAACGTAAAAGGCGTGTACAATGGCATGCTGGCCGCGGTAAGCCACATGCAGGAAACTGGCGGCGGTGTTATATTAAACCTGGCTTCCGTGGCCTCGGTGGTAGGTATTCCCGACCGCTTTGCTTATTCGATGAGTAAAGGCGCTGTACTGACCATGACGTACTCGGTGGCCCGCGATTATATCAAAAGCAATATCCGTTGTAATTGTCTGGCGCCTGGCCGGGTACATACCCCTTTTGTCGATGGTTTCCTGAAAAAAAACTACCCGGGCCAGGAACAGGAAATGTTCGATAAATTATCCCGTACCCAACCAATAGGCCGCATGGGCGAACCCGCCGAAGTAGCCGCCCTGGCCCTCTATCTCTGCTCCGACGAAGCCTCGTTTATTACTGGCACCAATTACCCTATAGATGGGGGCTTTATTACCCTGAACACCTGATAAATATTTAATAGCTAGACCCGGAGAATATTCTGGTAAATCAAATATTTAACTGCTCTGGCGCCTTTTATAAATATTCAGGTTATTGCTGATTTACGTAAAGAGACAAACGTATTTTAATATATACAGGTCGTAACAAATTAATTACTAAATATTTATAGTATAAACCGCAATACTTCCCACTTACTTACTATTTTCAATTTAATACTCTACTAAATGAAATTAATCCGTTTTGGCCAACCCGGCAGTGAAAAGCCCGGCTTGTTATTAGCCGATGGCAGCCGCCTGGATGCAAGCGCGTTTGGCGAAGATTATACCGAATCATTTTTCCAGAACAACGGTTTGGCCCGCCTGGCTACCTGGCTGGCACAAAACCAAGACACTGCTCCCCGGATTCCTGGGGATGTGCGCCTGGGCCCGCCGGTTGCCCGGCCCGGCAAAATAATTTGCATCGGTCTGAACTACTCCGACCACGCTGCCGAAAGCAACATGGCTTTACCCGCCGAACCTATTATTTTCTTTAAAGCTACCTCGTCCCTAGTTGGCCCGAACGACGATTTAGTAATTCCCAAAAACAGTGAGAAAACAGATTGGGAAGTAGAACTGGCTGTTATTATTGGTCAGAAAGCTTCTTATGTTTCGGAAGATGAGGCGCTGCAGTACGTGGCCGGCTACGCCCTGCACAACGACTACAGCGAACGTGCTTTTCAGCTGGAGCGGGGCGGGCAGTGGGTTAAAGGCAAAAGCTGCGATACCTTTGCCCCGTTAGGCCCGGTATTGGCTACCCCCGACGAAATTGCCGATTTAAACAACCTGCGCTTGTGGTTAAAAGTTAACGGCGAAACCAAGCAGGACGGCAATTCCGGCAACCTCATCTTTAAAATACCTTTTATCATTAGTTATTTGAGCCAGTTTATGACTTTATTGCCGGGCGATGTAATATCTACGGGTACACCCGCCGGGGTAGGTTTAGGATTTAAGCCGCCGCAATATTTAAAACCCGGCGATGTAATAGAACTGGGCATCGATGGACTGGGCGAATCGCGGCAGGAAGCGAAGGCTTACCAACCTGCCTAGAGATGCCGAAGCCAGCTTTCCCTGTTTTACAAAGTAGGGAAAACTGGTTATATTTTAATTACAAATATTGCCTGAAACTGGTTAAGTTGTATATCCGGTTTCAGGCAATATTTTTTCTGAAATATCAACTTGGTTAAAGGTTAATTATATAGTATTAGCCTTAAAAAAATGGAAAGTTAAAATGAATAAAAAGCAACTTCTCTCTTCCGTAAGGGTTTAATTTAGATAAAGGGAAAAGCAATAATTAAGGTAAATAAAGAAACGCAACGTAGCAGAATAGAGAGTCCCAATAAAAATTTCGGGGCAATATTCAGGTCAATTTCAGGCAGCGCCAGCCGCCAATCACCGGTAAGTATCATTTAATTTATGCGAATGGGTTTGGGGAAAAATCGGGTCAGGTTTAATTTATGCTTTCGCTGCGTGCGTTTATTTTTCTTTTTGGGTTCGCTGTTGCCCCTGCCGGCCTTAACCCAAAACGAGAGGCAACCTATCCAGCAGGTAAACCCATCCCCCAGTCCCCGCCCCGACCGCATTATTTTAACCTGGCAAACCGAACCCGCTACTTCCCAAACCGTCACCTGGCGCACCGACCAATCGGTAAAAACACCCCAAGCCGAGATTGCGTTGTCCGACGCATCCGCGTATTTCACCAATTATGCTACTACTTTTCCGGCCGCAACCGAAGCGCTCAAAACAGCTAATGGCGAAGCGCTTTACCATTCTGTAAACTTTTCCAAACTTTCGCCCAATACCCTGTATGTTTACCGGGTAGGTAACGGCACCTACTGGAGCGAATGGTTTCAGTTTCGTACCGCCAGCAAGCAACCCGAACCCTTTTCTTTTATTTATTTCGGCGACGTTCAGAACCAAATTTTTTCCCAATGGTCGCGGGTAATCCGGGCTGCCTACGCCGAAATGCCAAAAGCTAAATTTATGCTGTTTGCCGGCGACCTGGTTAACCACGCCGAGGACGATACAGAATGGCAGGAATGGTTTACGGCCGGCTCTTTTATTCCGGCTACCCTCCCCAGCATATTGGTTGCCGGCAACCACGAGTACGCCCGCAACGCTGCGGGTTTACCCCGAATTTCCCGGCATTGGGATCCGCAGTTCAACCTGCCCGGCAATGGCTTGAAATCACAGCAGGATCTCGTTTATTATACCGATTACCAGGACATGCGGATTATTTGCCTGAACTCTTACTGGCTGGTACCGGCCCAAGCCAGGTGGCTCGAAGAAGTATTGAAAAACAACCCGAAGAAGTGGACCGTGGTGGCTTGCCATTACCCGGTATTTTCTACCGCGGTCGGCCGCGAAAACGAAAACCTGGTAAAGCACTGGCAACCGCTGCTCGAAAAATATAAAGTAGATCTGGTTTTGCAAGGCCACGATCATACGTATGCACGGGGTTCTAATTCGCCAGCCGGTAATACGAAAAACGCCAGTGAAACCGGGCCGGTATACGTGGTTTCGATCAGCGGTCCGAAAATGTATACCCTCGGCGATAGAATAGGGATCGCCCGGAGCGCCGAAAATACCCAGCTTTACCAGATTATTACCGTTGATCAGGATAGCTTGCTGTATAAATCGATGACCGTAACCGGCGAACTTTACGACGCTTTTACGCTACATAAAAAAAAGGGCGAGCCGTCCCGCTTAACCGAACTGCCTAAAGATGTAAAAACCGAGCGCCGGTTTAATAATACCCTAAAGATTCCAACAAAATAAAACATGAATATTGACGCGCACCAACACTTCTGGCAGTATTCCGCCGCCGCTTACGATTGGATTGATGCCTCTAAGTCCGCTTTGCAGCGGGATTTTTTGCCCCCGCACTTAGCACCGCTGCTGCAACAGGCTGGTTTTTCCGGCTCAGTGGCCGTGCAGGCCTTGCAAACCGAAGCCGAAACGCAATTCTTGCTGAATTTAGCAGCGCAATACGATTTTATCAAAGGCGTAGTCGGCTGGACGGATTTACAGGCGGCGGATGCGGAAACAAAACTGGCGCTACTGGCGCAAAACCCGAAGCTAAAAGGCCTGCGGCACGTGGTACAGGATGAACCCGACGATCGCTTTCTTTTGCGCCCGGCTTTTCTGCGGGGTATGGCGCTGCTGCAAAAATTTAATCTTACCTACGATATTCTTATTTTCCCCAAGCATCTGCCTGTAGCCTGCGCGTTTGTAGCCCTGTTTCCCGACCAGGCTTTTGTGCTCAATCATCTGGCCAAACCGGATATCAAAAATCAGCAACTGGCGCCCTGGGCGCAACAAATACGGGAACTGGCCCAATACCCGCACGTTTACTGCAAACTCTCCGGCCTGGTAACCGAAGCCGATTGGCACCACTGGCATCCAAACCATATGCAGCCCTACCTGGCGGTTGTAATGGAAGCCTTCGGCCCCGACCGCCTGATGATTGGTTCGGATTGGCCGGTTTGTACGTTGGCTGGGCCATATGCCGCCGTCATGAACCTGGTTAAGGAATATTTGGCGCCGCTTTCTGCCACCGATCAGGCCAAAATATTAGGCGGCAATGCCGCCAGGTTTTACAACTTAGCTACTTAATTTCAGCCCACAAAAGTAAATGCGGCTTAGTCGAGTTTAAAAGTAAACTCATCGTGCGTTTCGGTTCGCCAGGCAAATTGCTGGGTAGTGGGAGAAATACCAAAAAAGGGCGAAAAGGTTTTTACTTTTACTGTTTTACCATCCGGCAAAAACTCCAGGATGCGCAGCCAGCCGTCTCCCCCATTGCCGTACCAGCCGCCTCCCAGCGCCTGGGCATTAAATACCATCTGCTGCACCTTTTTCCCGCCCGCGTTGGTATCGGTACGAAAAGCGACGTGTGCTTTGGGGTTATCGGGTGCCCCGATATGGCCGGCAAAAACCAACTGAATATTTTTGGATGGCTGCACTAGTTTCTGATAAATGGCCGCCCCGTAATTTCCCTCCGCAATGCCATAATTTTCTTTAACCATGTGCTCATTTTTTGCATTCATGTAGGAGTGGGTCAGTACAATTACTTTATGCTGGTTATACTTAGGTAGGTTGACCACCTCTTTTGCCCAGGCCAAAATGGTATCGCGGGGCGCAAACTCCAGGGTAATAATTAAAAACTTTACGCCGTGGGGAGAAGTAAAATCGAAGGAAGCATTTTCCAACGTAGGAATTTTCTCGGCATTCTGCGCCACTTCCCGCACCAGTTTCTGGGTTTGGAAATTTTTATCAATGGGGAAATATTTATTAAAATTGGTATTCCGGGAGCTGATGTTGGCATAGCCATAATCATGATTTCCGGCCGCCGTGATAAAAGGCACCCGCCCATCTAGTTTGCTAAAAGAACGAGACACCGACTCCCATTGCAATTTACTTGGTTGGTTTACTTTTGTTCCTTCCGGGTTAATCATTTCGTTTTGCTCTACCAAATCCCCGGTACACAACACCAGTTTAATATTCAACGGCTCAATATTTTCCTTTATCCAGGAGGTCATTAATTCCAATATAGGCTGGTTGCGCTCAAACTTTACGTAAGATTGCGGGTCCGGAACCAGAATCATGGACCAGGAACCAGGAGTGCTTAAAGCAGGCGCGATATACTTTTTCTGCGCAACAACACCCAATGAAAACAAGATTCCTAAAAACAGACTGACAAAAAATTTAATTTTCATTTGTAAATGGTTTTATGCAACATTTTTAATTCCGGGTAAGGTAATTTGCCAAAACCTTCGGAATACAACCGGCAAAATTCTCCTTAGTAGTTAACAATCAAAGTTTCGGGCAAGGATAAATGATAGTTTTAAGGGTAAAAAGAATTTGATTTTTCAATGACTATTTTTTAGCCGGGCCTTTGGATTGATTAAAATATTTCGTTTTTACACTTTTCGGTGGTATCATCCCTTGGATCGCGGCAGCGGCTTCTATGGGCAAATCTGATTCCAGCACATCCGCGCCACTTTTAAAGATATCCTGGTACGCTTTCTTCCGTTCAGTAGGATCTTTCAATTTATCGTAAGTGGGAGCCGCCGAAATCATACACATCACACCCCGGGCATGCAATAAATCGTACATTTCTTTTACTTCGGGCTTATTTTCTGGTCCCACGTAAGCCATAATCCGCGACCAGGGCACCCCAGCCTTTTCGTAAGATTCCAGTTCCTTTTTGGTTTTCACGAAAGCGGAAAACATGACACCCGGAATATTATCGTAATAATATTTTGCTTGTTCGGCCGTGTGAACGGTTAGCATGACGTGGGCCGCGGCATTGTGCTGTTTTAGCTTTTTCATGGTCATGGCTAATGGCACATCTTTTTTATCGAGGTTAACGATGGTTTTTCCTTTGCTCCACTTAATTACTTCGTCCAGGGTGGGAATTCCGTAAGGCGTTAAGTTACCTTCGGGGTCCTTTAGTTTGAATTTCTTTAGCTCATCCCAGGTATAATCCGATACTTTGCCCGTGCCGTTCGTGGTACGCTCCAGGGTTGCATCGTGCATTAAAACAATAACACTGTCTTTTGTCAGCCGGGGATCGATTTCAAAAAAGGCTGGAGTGTGCCGCAAAGTATTTTCAAAGGTGGCAATGCTGTTTTCAGGGTAGCCCCGCGTCATGCCGCCCCGGTGGCCACTAATCAATGGAATATCTTGGCCGGTATATTTAAAATAATTATGCAGCTCGGCGGTAGTTTTAATATTAAGCGTATGCAGCGGTTTTTTTGCCTGGGCAGTCGTTTGGTTAGGCACACCAGCAAAAAGGGCAATCATTAATCCCACGGTGTAAGAAAAGGGAAAGAATGGCATCTGGAATATTTTCATAATTGAACTACATTATCTGGCGGAAATAATATTAAGGTTTTGAAAGCGGAATAATCTTTATTAATAATTTATAGCAGGATTAAATATTTAAATACTTCCCCGGTTGAAAACAGGTTAATACCTACAATATCATAATTTACTATTCAGGTGTACCAGCGAAAGTTCACCGGCGGCATCCAGTTGGAACAAGGTAACCGACGAATTATCGATTACTAATTTCCGGTAGTTTTTAACGGGCATGCCCAATTTATAAGCCAGGTAAAGGCGGTTTACGCCGTTGTGCGCTACTACCAAAATATTGCCGCCAGTATGTTGCGCCTGCAGCGAAAGATAAAAATCATTTACCCGTTTAATTACTTCCCCTGCCGATTCGCCGGTTTCTCCGGCCTTGGTTTGTTCCGGGTCTTCACACCAATTTTGCCAGATCTGCTCGTTTTCCGGTATAAATATTTCTTTGGGCTTACCTTCCCATCGGCCAAAATCAGCTTCGATTAAACGTTCATCTTTTTTTACGGCCTGGCCGCCACAGGCAATCTGGGCCGTGCGGTAAGCCCGTTCCAATGGCGATGAATAAACAGCATCGAAAGTGATATTTTTGAGCTGGGCCGCGGCGGCATGCGCTTGCGTCAAGCCTGTTTCGGTTAAAGGTAAATCGGTACGGCCACAGTAGCGGTTGCCATCCGCATTCCAGGCCGTTTGACCGTGCCGGAGTAAATATATATTAAGCATATTGGTAATCGGCGATATAGCCTTTTTTTTGTAAAACGTGCAGGAATTCGCCGTAACTTTTCTGATAACTGGCACTGAGGGCCGGGGTAGGACGAACTTCTTTTTCGATTTGGGTTAAAGCCCGGGTGGCTTGGCTAATAGACTTAAAATAGGTTTTGGAAGCTGCTAAAATAGCTGCTCCTACTGCTCCCGTTACATGCCGCATTTTGTAAATGGGCAGATTCAATACGTTACTGCGGATGGTAAGCCAGGTATCACTGTTGCTGGCACCGCCCGCTGTATACACGGCTTCTACTTTTTCGCCCGAAAGCTGTTGTATGATTTCGTACGCATAGCGCTCCACGTAAGCCACCCCTTCCATATTGGCTACGAAACGCTGGACTTGGGATAAACCTTCCGGCTCAAAACCACGGGCTTGCGGGGATATAAACGGGAAACGTTCTCCTGCCTGCCGCAACGGGTAAGCTAAATAGCCCGAAGGAATAAGAGCTGCTGCCTGTTCATTTAGTAAAGCTAAATCTTCTTTAAACTCTTTTGTTACCCAATCGGCACCGGTGTTGCTGGCGCCGCCCGGCATCCAGAAACCTTCCGGGTGACGGTGGCTGTACAATCTGTCTTGGGGGTCTTTTAATTCTGCCCGGGTTACGCCTTTTACAACCAATGTAGTACCAATTGTGGTGTTCCAATCGCCAAGATTAACTGCCCCGGACGCTACCTGCGAAGCGCACCCATCGGTCATGCCGGCCACCACCTGCAGCTGCGGGCTTAAACCCAAGGCCGCGGCTAAATCGGGCGCTATTTTGCCGATGGGAGTCCCGGACGGAACAACCGCGGGCAGCCATTCTTTTTTCAGGGGCAATTGCTCGTAAATATAGGCTGGCCAATAATTATCTTTTACATCGTAACCCGACTTTAAGGCATTGGTATAATCGGTGATGCCCCACTGGTGGCTGAGCTTACCGATAATAAAATCGGCCGCGTGAATCCATTTAGCTATTCTGGCGGCTTTTTCCGGAAAATGACTGTTGAACCAAACCATTTTAGATAAGCCACTCGATGCATTAAAGCCCGTATAGCCCGCCGGATGAAAAGCCTGCGCTGTTTCACGGCACAGCTTGCCTTCGGTGGCCGAACGACTATCGCTGTACATAATGGCATTGTGCAGCGGCTCATTCCGGGCATCCAGGGGAATTACGGTACCCGAAGTAGAAGTAACCGAAACCGCCAGAATATCCAAAAGAGAAATATTCGATTTTGTCTCCGCTAATAAATCTTTTAAAGAGGCCAGGCAAGCTTCCCACCACAACGTTGGCGATTGCTCTTCACGGGATCCATTACTTAGCGGAAAGGTTTCTTCGCGGCTGGCCACCTGGTTACCGGCTACATCCAATAAAACTACCCGGGCACCCTGGGTACCAATATCGATGCCTAAAAAATAAGGTGCCGTCATACTACTTCCTCCGGACATAACCTTTTGAAGGTTTGACGATTGCGTTTCCATTCCTGGTAACGGGCGGTATAATCTCCTACTTCCAGTGGCTCCACTACGGCTACCGCTACCGTTGGGCAGGCTGGTTCGCCCAACGCTTCGTTGCATATATAAACGCCGCCAACCGCCGAGGCTTGCTGATAACTTTCGCGGATATAAACCTTTTTATTTAATAAACTGGCGATAAACTGGCGCAATAAGCGGCTCTGAAATCCGCCGCCGCAGGCCCAGACATAATCTTTTTCGTTTGTCGAAATATCAGTTAAAGTATTGTAATTTTCTTTAATGCTGCAGGCAATATCCCAGAGCGTAGCCCACACAAAATGGCCGCGGGTTAGCACATGCGAAACCGGTGCCGGAAAAATAAAACCCCCTTTAGTGATAGGCGATTTTTCGTCGGCTACCAGCGAACCCAAAGAAGCCACGCACAAGGCACTTTTTACCTGGCTTAGTTCCTGCTCTATTACCGCATAGCTCTCGTTCGGGTAAAATATTTCTTTCAGGCGCTGGTAGTTCAGGCCGGTTACGCCGGCGTTGGTTTCCAGCACAAAATTATTTTCATCGATGTGCCGGTTCGTCCAGGAACGTTCCCGAACGTCCGTAACATATTCGTCGATGAGTTTGATAATGGGCGTGGTCGTTCCCGAAACAATTACTACATCCTCTACGGCTGGTTGGGTGCCTTTTACCGCTAATTGCGTATCGGCCCCACCGATAACTACCTGGGCAGCCGGGGAAATAGTAAAGGTTTGCGCAACTTCTGGTAAAATATCGCCCAAAATAGTACCCGAATGGCCCATTGGAGATAATAAACCAGGATTAATATCAAATATTGCGCATAATTCCGGCGACCAACCTTTTTGGGCCACGTTATACAGCAAAGTTTCGGATGCCTGGGAGTGTTCGTATTTGGCAACGCCGCTCAACATGAACTGCGCCCAATCGCTGATGCTTAAAAAGGTAGCGCAGGCTGTCCAAATTTCCGGACGACGTTCCCGCACCCCTACCAGCTTTAAAGCAGAAAAAAGAGAAGTGGGATAACGGCCGGTTAGTTCATAAACATAACTTTTGTCGGTAACCTGGTGCTCCCATTCCCTTCCCCGGTGGTCGATATTGGGTAAGCCAATCAACGACTCCCCATTATGCCCGATTAAGACAATGCCTTCGCGCTGGCTGGTAGCAGTCATGGCTTTTATCTCCAGTCCGGGCACTTTTGCCAAAGCCGTTTGGGCCAATTGGATAATAATTTGCCACAGTTGGTTGGGGTCAAAATAAATGGATTCGGGATAATGCGTATCTATCTGATAAGGCATGTTGTCGCGCGCCACACTTAATATTTCCCCTGTTTTGGCAGCCATCGCCACCCGCACGTTACCGGTGCCGATATCAATTATTATATAACCTTCCTGCTTTGCCATACCCCTATTAGTTTTTAGCCGACAGCAACGCTGTGTTTGCCAGTTGTTTAATATTTTTATTATCGTCGATAAACCAGGCTTTCAGCGCATCGTTCATGATATAGGCATGATGGTCTTCCACTTCGAAGGTAGCGCCGGCAATGTGCGGGGTAGCCAATACGTGGGGGTGGTGAATAATTTTATAATCAATGGCATCAGGGGGTTCGTGGTCGAATACATCCAGAATGGCCCCGCGTATCTGGTTTTTTTCCAATGCCTCCAGTAAATCATCGCGATTTACCACTACGGCCCGGGCAGTGTTTACAAAAAGCGCATCGTGTTTCATCAAAGAAATCAAGCTTTTATTTATCATGCCTTCGGTTTGTTTTGTAACCGGCAAATGAATGGAAACAATATCGCTGGTGGCAAAAACCTCTTCTAAACTAACCTTCTTATAATACGGGTCGGGCGATTCGGTGTAAGGGTCGTAGAACTGAATGAGGCACGGAAAACTTTTTACCATGTTGGCAATGCGCTGCCCAATAGCGCCAAAACCTACCATGCCAATGGTTCGGCCAGCTAATTCATTGCCTTTAAACTGCAGGTACGAGGTATGCGCCCCCGCTTCCCAGTTTTCACCTTCCAGCCATTCGCAGCCGGCAATGGTATTGCGCAGAAAGGCAATTACGTTGGAGACAAACATTTCGGCCACAGCCTGGGCATTACGAGCGGGGGTATGAAAAACCGGAATATCGTGCGCGGTAGCAGTTGAGACGGCTACATTGGAAGGGGTCCCGCGACAAACCCCGATAAATTGCAAATCCGGGAAAGAATTTATTACGTTTTCTGTTACGTGGTCGTGCTCGGTTATCAGGGCTTCTGCCCCGGTTTCCGCCAGCAAAGCCATGAGTTCGTTTTCGTTGTAGGCCTTGCCCTGGGTTTTCCAGGGGTGATATATAATTTCTCCAAAGATAGCAGCCAATATTTCTTGCGCCTTTTCGTGGTAAGGCGCGGTAATTAAAATTTTCATACGCATTTGTTAAAAATAATCGCTAAAAATTACGGGTTGAATAGTCCCGCTGAATTAAAGGGGAATTTCTCTAAATTCTAAAATAATCGGTTTATACCAGCGGCGAAGCATTGATGCCTTTGGTAGCCGGTGCTATCGTTTCTTCTTTTACCTGATGTGCGGTTTTAGCATTATCGGGTAAGGTTATAAACTTAGTTAAAACTGCGCTCAGCAAATAAAGTCCGGCTAAAATCCAAACTACCCCTTCATCGCCAACCAAACCAATAAATACACCCACAATGGCTGGTCCGAGGAACACCGGTAAGCCAGCGCCTAAATTTAAAATTGCCATGGCGGCACCTTTATCTTTTTTTACCAGCGAAGGCACCAACGCCGAAAGCGGCACATAACCGGCCAGTAAAGCGCCCCATAAAACACCGGCCATTAAAACTACCCAGAAATTATTACCGACCAGCTGCGGCGTATAAAAAAATAATAAGGTGGACACAGCGCATCCTACCCCGCCGAACCACATAACGGTATTGCGCCAGCCCATCTGGTCGCCCACAAAACCAAAGATCAAGTTGAAGGCAATATTGGCCGTGAAAATAGTACCCCAGATTTGCAGCCACTCGGTTGTAGAAAAACCGTGCGCCGCCATATAAGTGGGCAAAAAGACCGGAAAAGCAAACTGAGCTGTGGT
>JAQBNV010000086.1 GCA_028288395.1 Adhaeribacter sp.
TGAAGTCACTGCTGGCTTATATCAGGGAAGCGATTGGCGAGGTAGACGGCCGGGCTTTCGTAGATTCGGCCCCGGTGCTGGACAAAGCCTGGGCCAAAAAGAGCGGCCTGGGTTGGATAGGGAAAAACAGCAATTTAATTACGCCCCAGGTGGGTAGCTTTTACTTTATTGCTGAACTAATTATTGATCTGGAGCTGGAATATGATGGCCCCATAAAAGATTACTGCGGCACCTGTACCAAATGCCTCGACGCCTGTCCCACCAATGCCATTACGGAACCTTACGTGGTAGACGGCAGCAAATGCATTTCTTATTTTACAATTGAGCTGAAAGATAAAATTCCGGAGACGGTAGGCGGTAAGTTTGGGAACTGGGTGTTTGGGTGTGATATTTGCCAGGATGTTTGCCCCTGGAACCGGTTTGCCAAACCCCACCAGGAACCGGCTTTTGCCTTAGACCCCGCCTTGGCAGAATTAACTAAAAACGATTGGCGAGACCTTACCGAGGAGGTTTTCCGGCAGGTTTTCCGTAAGTCGGCCGTTAAACGAACGGGTTATAACGGCCTCTTACGAAATATCAAATTTGTAGAAGAATAAAGATGGATAATTTAAAAAGCAGCTTTCGCGAATACCCGCTTAATAATGGGGCGGTAAATTCCCGAAAACTTTTCGTAACACCAGGTTCGCAGTAAAACAAGATCTTGTTTTACAAGTATTTTCAGGGCTTTGCGGAGTTCTTTTTCGAATAAACGAACATCGAAACTAACTTTAACGAGAATGGTTTTTACATATTCCAGCATTTTTATACTCCTTGTTTTTAAAAGGTGAACTGATATAGTATACGAAAATTTAGTCCGTCCGTTAGTAATTGTAAAAATTACAAAAAACCTTTTTGAAAGGAAGTCTAAGTTAGTAAATTTTTAAATAAATGAAAATAATTATCCCGGAATTAACTTCTGTTTTTATAAAAAGAAAGACCGGTATAGCCGGTCTTTCTTTTTATAAAAACAGAAAAGAAAAATTACTTTAAAAAAGGCGTTACAATAGCCGTAACCTGGGCGGTATCTAAAGGCTCGTCGAAAGCTTCAGAGGCGGCGTTCGCCGAAACATTGCCGGTAGCAATATTTACGCCGGCCTGGTTGGTAATTTCTTCGCCATCATAGATAGCCTGTACCAAGGCCGGTAAGCCGCCGCGGTCTTTTAAGGTAATCCAGGGTTTCTGGTTAGCCGGGCTACCAGCCATATCGCGGCGCATCCGGCGAATGTGAGCGGCGTGCCGGGCCTCAATCGAATGGATTTGCAGGGCTGCTTCCAGCACCGCGTTATTGCTAATCAGGAACGGTGCTTGTCCTTTATACGCCCGCACCCCGGTATCTTCAAAAGCCTGGGCTACGGCCAGCATGGTGCCATAATCGGTAAAAGTACTCGGCAGATTTCCTTTGGCCGAATAATCAAAGCTGTTTGCTGTATAGTTGGTAGGGGTACCGTTCGCACCGGTAATGGCCGTCCGTAAGAAAGCTACGTGGGCTACCTCGTGATCCCGGATAGTTTCGAAAGCCATTTTGCCGGCCGCAGCGGGAAATAAACTGGTGGCTGCCGCTTGTTTATAAAACTCAGCTTCCAGGTTTTCGAGTAACAAAGCAAATTGGAGCACTTCCAATACCGAACGGGTAGTGGTCTGTCCGTAAGCCTTGTTTAACATAGAGCCAAAGGCCAACGGAACTGCTGCCATGGCTAATTTTTTGCCAAAACCGCCGAAGTGTTTAAACACAGCCCGACGTGAATCCAGCCGATCGTAAATCTCGGGATCTACTTTTTCAATTTCTTTTAAAACGTTAAATATATTCATGATTATTTTCCTCCTGGATTAAGATGTGGGCAGATTGCTGAAATTGATAGTTTCTTTAATATAAGGCTTAGCGGCGGCCAATACTTCACTCGGCTTTAAGGCGCGGTCCATGCCCATGCTATTTATTTCGGGTCCGCTGGCAAAAGTGCCATTCGAAATCATATCCCGGATTTCGGCCGCATGGCGGGCTTCTACCGAAACAATTTTGCCTGCCAGCGTCAGATAGGTAGCGCTCGTAAGCAGTTTGCCGGCGCCGTTGTAGGCCGCTACACCTAAATCTTCGAACGTTTTAGCTACTGCCAGCACAGCATTACGGTCGTTAAAATTTACCGAAGAAAAATCAGGTGTAAGGCCCGGAATAATGGCGTTGGGAGCGGCAGCAGTAATGGCGGCTTTAAAAAATTCCCGGTGGGCTACCTCATGGTCCCGGATGTCGGTTAAAATAGATCTTTCCAGAGCACTGGTGAAAGTAGTATTAAAAGCAGCAGCAGCTACTACCTGGGTATAAAAGGCTGCTTCCAGTTGTTCCAGGGCATAAGCATAATTCAATACGCCCACATCGCCCGACCCCAGGTCTACCCCGCCGGTAATGGTATCCATTTTGTCGTCCTTTTCGCAACCCATAAAAAAGAGTGTAGAAAGTGCGGCCCCGGCTCCGGCATATTTGAAGAAGGAGCGCCGGTGAATGGGGCTGGTAATTGTTTTAGTTAATCCGGCATCAGTTTCCTGCGGACTTGCGATTTTCGTCATCGTTTTAAATTTTGAAGTGAAACATTGATCTTTGCCTCCGGAGTGGAATAAATACTGCCCTGAGGCCAGCTCCAAACTATTTATCCGGAATAATGACGAGACTTACGGAGTGAAACTGTTAACTGGATTTAGGGGATAAGCAGGTAAATAGGTATATTTTTGTAAATTTGCATTTGGGTTATATTAATCCTTTGATAATAAGGATTGTAGCTTGTTTGATACCGGGTGCGAATATTCATAAAATATTAACCTGCCAGCTATTTTGGCGGGCAGCAATAATACCTTTTATCCCCGAACGTTGTAATTTTATCCCATTCTGCGCCACCCGGGTTAAACCCTAGCTTCCGCTGCATGCCGGCTTATAAAGTATTTGATAGTTAAAATTTTATTTTCAGAAGGCTTGGTTATCTTGCTTACAGATAAATTAAGATTGATATTTTTCTTATGGCTGCTCATTTTTTGCGCTTTAGGAAGCAGCCACGGCGCTTTTGCCCAGGAAACGGTTATTGTGCTGGGACCGAATAAATTACCCATTAACGAATATTTTACGCTTTCGGTAACGTTGCGTAACCAGCCCTTGCAGCATTATGGCGATTTCCCGGAGATAGAGGGGTTTAAAAAAAGCAGCCGGACCAATACCACCTCCCGGATTGGGATAGGTGGCAAAACCATTATCGAACAAACCATTACCCAGAATTACGCGGCCTTGGAGGAAGGCAAATTCCTGCTGAAACCGTTTTGGATAAACGTTAACGGCAAGCGTATTTCTTCTAAGGGTACGGTTATTACCATTTTACCCATGACTGCCGAAACGGAGGAAACTATTACGCCTACTGTAAAAGAAGCGCCGGTGGTAAGTACAGTTCCCGCCGAGCCTTTTAAAAGCCAGTCCTTCCTGTCGGTAGAAACCGATAAAGAAAATATTTATGTAGGAGAGGAGCTATATGTGCGGCTGGCATTTTACCTGGATGAAGCAGAACAGGGGCAACTGGAATTCTATAATTTTACCCAGCAGTATCCGGAGTTTATAAAAAAATTAAGGCAAAAAGATGCCTGGGAAGAAGCGTTTGAGCCGGCGACCGAAATAAAGCCCGATACCATCCTAATTCGGAACAGAACGTTTCTGAAGTTTAACCTCTTCCGGAAACTCCTTTATCCGCTGAGCGCGAAACAATTGGTTTTTCCGGAGGTTTCGCTGGTAATGGGCCACCGGGCTGAACCGACCGCTTTTGCCACCCCATCGCCGCCGGCGCAATTTATTGCCTTTACTACCAGGCCCCGCACCGTAACCGTTAAGCCCTTGCCCCCGCATCCTTTGCGCGAGGTGGTACCGGTGGGCCAGTATCGATTAAAGGAAGGAATTGATCGCTTAACTTTCAGTACAGGGCAAAGTTTTACGTACCGTTTTGAAGTAACCGGTGAAGGTAATCTAGGCGCTATTCTGCCCCCGGTGGCTCCGCCCGCAACAGGTTTAGAAATATACCCGCCCGAAACGAAGCTTACCCGCACCCAGGCGACCAGTGGGCAGCAAGGGAATAAAATTTTTCGGTACAACTTGTTGGCCCGGCATCCCGGCCAGTATGATTTAGGAAACCTGTTTCGGTTTATATATTTTAACCCCGTTACCAGCCGGTACGACACCTTACGTTCCGGATTGGTTATTAAGGTAAAAGGAGCCGAAGCCCGGCCGGGAGTATTTCATCCGGAAGAATCGGATCCGTTTTACAAGCTTATCCGCACCGAAGAAAATAATCTTATTCCTTTAAATGAGTTTAACGAGATAAAGTTGTATACGAATGTGGTCATTTTGTTTTTACTTTGTGTCTCGTTGTTCTTGTTCTTTAAAAAATAATAAATGAGTAATTCATACGGTACCCTTTTTAAAATAACCACTTTTGGGGAGTCGCACGGTTTGTCGGTGGGGGTAGTAGTAGATGGTTGCCCGGCTGGTCTGGAAATAACGGCCGGAGAAATTCAGCGGGAACTGGATCGCCGTCGGCCCGGTCAGTCCAATATTACCACCCAGCGCAAAGAGGAAGACGAAATAATTATTCTTTCGGGTATCTACGAAAATAAAACCACCGGTACGCCCATTGCCATGATGGTTAATAATAAGAACCAGGCTGGTAAAGATTATTCGCACCTTGAGCACGCATTCCGGCCCTCACACGCCGATTATACCTATACCACCAAATATGGGCTGCGCGACCATCGTGGCGGCGGACGCAGTTCGGCCCGCGAAACCTTAGCCCGGGTAGCGGCCGGCGCCATCGCCAATAAATATCTGAAAGCGCAAAATATTCAGATTGCTTCTTACGTGTCGGCAGTGGGCCCGATAGAGCTGAAAGAGAACTACGCCGCTTTAGACCTGAGCCTGATCGACAGCAATAAAATTCGCTGCCCGGAGCCGGCCACCGCCGAAACCATGATTAAACTGGTGGAAGAAACCCGCAAAAACCGCGACACAGTGGGCGGTGTTATTACCTGCGTAATTAAAGGGCTGCCGGTAGGGTTAGGGGAGCCGGCTTTTGATAAACTACACGCCGAGCTGGGAAAAGCCATGCTGAGTATTAATGCCGTAAAAGGTTTTGAGTACGGTAGTGGTTTTGCCGGTACCAAAATGTTTGGCTCGGAACACAACGACGAATTTTATACCGATGAAAACGGGAAAATCAGGACCCGTACCAATTATTCAGGCGGCATTCAAGGGGGTATTTCCAACGGCGAAGATGTTTATTTTAAAGTAGCTTTCAAGCCCGTAGCCACCATTTTGCAACCCCAAACCAGCATTAACGATACCGGCGAAAGCATTACCCTGGAAGGAAAAGGCCGCCATGATCCTTGTGTTCTGCCCCGGGCTGTACCAATTGTAGATGCCATGGCAGCCCTCGTAATCATCGATTTTCTCTTGCGACAAAAAGCCGTTCGGTAACATTTTTTCTCCCGGTCACCGCATCTTTC
Source organism: Adhaeribacter sp. (assembly GCA_028288395.1). Taxonomy (GTDB): domain Bacteria; phylum Bacteroidota; class Bacteroidia; order Cytophagales; family Hymenobacteraceae; genus Adhaeribacter. The sequence continues at coordinate 5,560 of JAQBNV010000086.1, forward strand.
ACGGACTGAATAAGTAAATTACAAGGCGGAACCAAATTTTACAAATGCGTAATGCGTTGTAAGCTGGTTCTGCCTGACCCTTATTCCGATGAATACGTCTTTCCCACAGTATGTTGTAAGCCGGTTCCGGCAACGGAAGAAACAGGATGAATTGCTGGTTTTGAGCAATTATGGGCGGGCAAAAGAATATGTGCGCCTGAAAGTTACCGCCTGGCACCTGGTAAAAGACATCCTGTTTATTTTAATGGGTATTATCTCAGCTGGTTTCGGCCTCAAAAGCTTTTTATTGCCTAATTCCTTTATCGATGGGGGCGTTACGGGGATTTCGCTTTTAACCTCCCGACTGACTACGTATTCCTTACCCCTACTGATTATAGTAATAAATATTCCTTTCCTGGTATTGGGCTATACCCAAATCGGGAAAGGATTTGCGGTTAAAAGCCTATTGGCTATTTTGGGGTTAGCCCTGGCCCTGATAACCATTAGTTACCCGGTAATTACCTCCGATAAATTATTAGTAGCCGCATTTGGTGGTTTTTTTCTGGGAGCGGGTATTGGCTTATCGGTCCGGGGCGGGGCAGTACTGGATGGTACCGAAATATTAGCCATTACCCTTAGCCGTAAAACCGGCCTGACCATCGGCGATATTATTCTGATCTTTAACATCGTAATTTTTTCCGTAGCAGCTTACCTGCTTTCCATTGAGGTGGCTTTGTACTCTATCCTGACTTACCTGTCAGCCTCCAAAACCATTGATTTTATAATCGAAGGCGTAGAAGAATATACCGGTGTAACTATTATCTCGTCGCACAGCAACGAAATCAGGCTGATGCTGACAGAGCAAATGGGGCGGGGCGTAACGATTTATAATGGCAAGCGGGGCTACGGCAAACAAAGCGAACACCTGGGTCAGGTAGATATTATTTTCACGGTAATTACCCGCCTGGAGATTGCCCGGCTGCAAACCGAGGTAGAGAAAATTGACCGCAACGCTTTTTTGGTAATGAATAGCATCAAAGACACCAAAGGCGGCATGATCAAAAAGCGACCCTTAAAAGGCAAGTAATACCAGCTAGTAAAAAGAACTTACCGTAGTGGAGATATGTTTCCAGGGTATGGGACGAGTAAAAAAAGTAGCGATACAGGAAAGCCCGGAAGCCTTGTTGCAGCTAATGCGGCAAGAGAAACGG
>JAQBNV010000105.1 GCA_028288395.1 Adhaeribacter sp.
GACCAATCCATTATGGATAAGGTATTCCGAGAGCACGAAATAGCGGAGCCTTACCCGGTGATGGGCGGCTATGCGGTACATACTACCCCCCAAACGGCGAAAGAATTAGCGTCTTTGGGTTTTATCAAGCGGGTAGAAATCATAAAGGATACGGCTGGTTACGCCGATCCAGCCATCTTCCCCTTTATGCCGTTGCAGTACAAATGGAACAAAGACAATTTCGGTCCGCTGTATATTCCCAAAGAAGGCGATAATATTAAATTAGATTCGCTTACCATTCCGCTTTACGAAACTATTATCCGCCGGCATGAAGGCAATAAAAATGTAGAAGTAAAAGCAAATACGATAACCATCGACGGCAAGGTCCAGACGAGCTATACGTTTAAACAAAATTATTATTTTATGATGGGCGATAACCGGCATAACTCCGCCGATTCCCGGTACTGGGGTTTTGTACCCGCCGACCATATCGTGGGCAAAGCCGTATTAATCTGGATGTCCTCGGATCCGAATGGCGGCGTAAGCGGCAAGATTCGTTGGGACAGAATATTTAACTTAATTCACTAATTTGTTATTTAAAATTATTACTTCATAAAAGAAGAAGCACCATAGTAGCTATGGTGCTTCTTCTTTTATAATACTATTATTAATTCTAAGTTGCGCCTCAGAAAAATAAGCCCCAGGCCGGCAAAAAGAAGGCACGTACGAGGACGCCCACGCCAGATAAAACACAAAGCTAAATTTACGAAAGGCAGCTTTAAATCATAAGAACACATTTAAAAGTCCGGCCTTTCCCCCATTAGGCCAAATTTGCCATTTGCCTATAGTTTTCAAATTATAAAAAACTATTAATAAACAACCATTACTTACCAAACTATTTCGGGCTGGTTATGGTCTTTTAGATAGCTGTTGGTTTTACTGAAATGCCGGCATCCGAAAAAACCTTTATCGGCGGCAAACGGCGATGGATGAGCGGCAGTTAAGACCAGGTGCTTCCGGTTATCTATAATGGCACCTTTCTTTTGGGCAAAGGCTCCCCAGAGCAAAAATACTAAACCATCTTTTTGTTGCGATAGCTTTTGAATAGCGGCATCGGTAAATTCTTCCCAGCCCTTTTTCTGATGCGAACCTGGCGAATTAGCCCGGACCGTTAGGGTAGCATTGAGCAACAATACCCCTTGCACGGCCCATCGCTCCAGACTGCCCGATTTAGGTATTTCGTAACCTACGTCATCTCTTATTTCTTTAAAAATATTTCGCAACGAAGGCGGAATGGTAACGCCATCCTGTACCGAAAAAGCCATACCATTTGCCTGGCCGTAGCCATGATAAGGATCCTGGCCAATCACCACTACCTTTACCTGGTCGAAGGGCGTTTTATCGAAAGCATTAAAAATAAGATTACCCGGCGGAAATACCTGGTGCGTAGCGTATTCCGCTTTAACAAAGGAAATAAGCTTATTAAAATATTCCTGCTCAAACTCCGGTTCCAGAACCCGGCGCCAGCTTTCTTCTATTTTTACGGACATATTATCTATCATGAAACGGAACAAATTAAAGTTTTTTTAACGTAAAAGCTTGCTATAACAAAACTATTAATTAAAATTGGCTGTTCATTTGATTAAACTGTAACCCCATCATGGACACAACAACCACCCAGGGCGTAAAAGTAACCGTCACGACAAACTACCTCCCCGACTATTCCAGTCCCGGACAGCAGCACTTTGTTTTCGCCTATAAAATATTTATTCAGAATAACAGCGAATTTACGGTAAAGTTGTTACGTCGTCATTGGTTTATCCATGACTCTAATGGCGTTGTACGCGAAGTGGAAGGCGAAGGTGTAGTAGGTCAGCAACCGGTACTGGAACCAGGCGAATCCCATGAATATGTATCGGGCTGTAACCTTAAATCGGGTATCGGTAAAATGCGGGGCACTTACCTGATGGAACGCTTGGTAGATGGCAAACAGTTTAACGTTATTATTCCGGAATTTGTCCTGATTGTTCCTTACCAACTAAATTAACTAGCTTTCTTCGTTTGTCATCCTTTCGCCTGGCTTATAAATTCTTTCTTTACCGTTTAAAATCATTCCGGCTCCACGGCATTCATTCTCCATTCGTTTTTGATTTGTACCACCAGGCAATTTGCCACGACGGTACTTACATGGCTTACCCGGTAATCGAAAGGCTGCGGGCCAAATTAAAGAAAAATAAGCAGGAAATAGAAGTTACCGATTTAGGAGCCGGCTCCCGGGTTTCCCAGACCTACCGTCGGCGCATCAGCGAAATTGCCCGCATATCGGCCAAGTCGCCTAAATATGGGCAATTATTATTCCGGTTAATTAATTATTTTCAACCGCGGCAGGTCCTGGAACTTGGAACTTCGCTGGGTCTAACAACCGCTTACTTAGCCGCAGCAAATAAAAAAGCCGCTATAACGACGTTCGAAGGATGCCCCAATATAGCTAACCATGCGCTGCAAAACTTCCGGGAGTTAAAACTTAAAAATATTAGTTTAATCCCGGGTAATTTAGACCAATCGCTCCCTGATTTTGTAGCCAACCTGGACCAAATTGATTTCGTCTATTTTGATGGGAATCACCGTTATGAATCTACTATCCGGTATTACCAGCGTTGCCAGCAGAAACACACCCAAAACAGTGTTTTTGTTTTTGACGATATTTATTGGTCGTCTGAAATGGAAAAGGCCTGGAAAGAAATCTGCCGGGATCCTACCGTAACCTTATCCATCGATTTATTTCAGGTGGGGCTTATATTTTTCCGGCAAAAACAACCCAAGCAGCACTTTACCCTTTGGTATTAATGAGTGAAAAGTTGAAGGTCAAAAGTTTAATATTTATTATGGAAGTAAATTTTAAAATTAAAACTTTAAAACATTAAGCAATATAAGCCCCTCATAATTTAACTGTAATATTCTTAATTTTTCAACCTCAAACCTTCAACTTTTAACCTACTGTTACGCTGCCACGGCTTGCCGGATTCGGAGTAGCTTTTCCAGTAAACCTTCCAATTGGTCTAAAGGCAGCATGTTGGCAGCATCTGATTTCGCCTGACTGGGAATGGGGTGGGTTTCGATAAAAATACCATCGGCACCTACGGCAATAGCAGCTTTGGCAATGGTTTCGATCAAAGCTGGCTTTCCACCGGTTACCCCCGTAGATTGGTTGGGTTGTTGCAGCGAATGGGTTACATCCATTACCACCGGCACGCCAAAAGATTTCATAGCCACAATGTTCCGGTAATCAACCACTAAATCAGAATAACCGAAAGAATTCCCCCGGTCGGTTAGAATAATATTTTCGTTGCCGGAATCTTTAATTTTTTCTACAGCAAAACGCATGGCCTCTCCCGAAAGGAATTGACCCTTTTTTACGTTTACCACTTTCCCTGTTTTAGCGGCAGCGATCAATAAATCGGTTTGTCGACACAGAAAAGCAGGAATCTGCAGCACATCCACATACTTGGCAGCCATGGCTGCTTCTGCTGCTTCATGAATGTCAGTAACGGTAGGAATATTAAAAGTGGTTCCTACTTTTTCTAATATACGCAACGCTTTTTCGTCGCCGATACCGGTAAAAGAATCTAACCGGGACCGATTTGCTTTGCGATAGGACCCTTTAAATATATAAGGAATTTGTAAACGGTCCGTTATCTCTTTAATTCTGCTGGCAATATCAAGGGCCATTTCTTCTCCTTCAATTGCACAAGGACCGGCCATCAGGAAAAAATTATCAGCAGTTTGATGACTTAATTTTGGAATTGACAACATATAGGGTGGTATTTGTTATTAATATATTAAAATAATATCTGTAAAATGTTTACTATTCGTTTCTTCCGAAAATAGTTTTAACTTTTGGGCAACTTAGAAGCCATGGGAAATCAAGAGATTAAAAACGAATTATTTACATGCAAATTTATTCTTTTATCTTAAGTTCTTAACTTAATTTAAACGATAAATAAGCAAATGGTAAATAAATTTGGCACCTAGGGTTTTAACTATATTTTTGTACTTCCTAAATATTAATTAAATTTATAAACAAATAAACTTAAGAATAATGTCAGAAAACAATCCCGAACGTGATAACAACCGCAAACTATTAGTTGTAGGCCTTATTGTAGTTCTCCTTACGATTAATGGTATTTTATTTTACATGCAATACCAAAAAACGCAAAAAGTAGAAGAGCAAGAAGAAGTAATTCGGGTAAAAAACAGTGAATTAGAAAATCAGATAAAGGTGTACGAAGCATTAAAGTCTGATTTTGAGCGGCAAAGCGAAGAGTTGCAGGCCATGGGTTTATCTAATGATTCTTTAG